>CAZRDD010000918.1:0-1502 GCA_964598675.1 uncultured Parafilimonas sp. | reverse complement strand
AGGGCTGGTGATTTTTGCAGGTAAGGCTTACCTGCAAATGCCCTTAACTTCCGATGCGGCAGCCTCGGCCATTTTTGTGTCCAATGCTTCGCCGGAAGCTGTGCCGGTGCAAGGCACCGAGATAGGCGAGGCGCTTTCACTTTGTAGCCACTCGCTCAACACCAAAGAAAAAAAATACAAAGCAGTCGTTTTGATTTCAGACGGGGAAGACCATGACCCAAAGTCTGAAAAAGTAATACAACAACTGTACGATGACGGCGTTATTGTTGAAACCGTGGGAGTTGGATCACCTGATGGCTCGCCAATTATGGAGCCAGGCAGCACAGAGTATAAACGGGATGCAAACGGCCAAACGGTTATTTCTAAACTGAACGAACAGGAGTTGCAGGCCATTGCCCAAAAAACAGGTGGCGAATACCATCACCTGGACGATATTAATGCCACAGTTAATACAGTTGTTACACTATTGGATGGCATGGAGAAAAAAGCCATTGATGCGGGGCAGGGGGAGCGGCAATATTCATCATTCTACATGTTTTTTTTACTGCCCGCTTTCTTGATGCTGCTGGCGGAAATTTTTATTCCTGAACGAAAAAAGGCAACGGTATGAGAGTCTTGATATTACTCTGCTGCTTTTGCATATCGCTTACTGCTGCTGCGCAGGAAGATAACAGTTATGTAAAAAAGGGCAATGAGGCCTACCGTAACAGCAATTATAAACTTGCCGCAGAACAATATCAAAAAGCACTGGCCCTTAAACCAGGCAATGTTGAAGCCAAATTCAACCTCGGCAACGCCCTTCAAAAACAAAAAGATGCGGCCGCTATTCAACAATATGATGATATTTTAAGCACCCGCAATATTGCCCCTGCTTTAAAAGCAAATACGTTATATAACAAAGGGTTGGCGTTGCTTAAAAAAGACGATGCCGCAGCAGCCATTGATGCCTTTAAACAAGCACTTAGCCTTGCCCCTGCCGACAATGACATTCGTGAAAACCTGCAAAAAGCATTGAACGAGCAAAAACAACAACAACAGCAGCAACAGAAAAAACAACAAGATAACAAGGATAAAAAGAAAGACCCCAACAAAGACCAAAAAAACGCCCGCCAACCCAACAAGCAGATGATGGAGCAAAAGTTTAACGAACTGCGCAACCAGGAAAAACAACTGCAAAAACAATTACAAAAAAAATCGCTGGAAGGCCAGCCTGAAAAAGACTGGTAGTTTACTGCCAGCAAAAAAGCAGCAGCGAATAGTGCTTATCCCCTATTAAGACTCATAAACGGTCAAAAAAATAGCGGCTTCATTTCGCCTGCATTTATATTTCTTTACTTTATTGGTATACTAATATACTTTTTCACAAAACCGCTTTAATGCCAGGCGCCATTATAAGGTTACCCGCACACCAAAAACCGGGGTTTGCCACATATTAGCCCAAGATGGCTTATTTTTACACCTTTTAATAAGAGAGGAAGTTACTGTGGATATTATTCAATTAT
>CAZRDD010000917.1:0-1503 GCA_964598675.1 uncultured Parafilimonas sp. | reverse complement strand
AACTCATCGTAACAGTAAAATACTTTAAGCCTGGCAGGCAATTTCCAGTACAAACCAAGAAAAACCTGTTGCGCATAAATAAGTATGCTGTTATCCATTTGCAGGCGGCGCATATATTTTTTTATAGCAAGGCCTGTAAAAAACGCGTTTATCTTATTACTTAAGTGGTAAAGTTTATATGAGTTGAACAGCAGGGAAGGGAAAATAGGAGGCAGGGAAAGCAGGTACATTTCCCCATCAACATTATCAACCTTTGTACATCTTTTTTTAAGGCCAACAACCCTTTTCCAATCAATTTTTTTTTTGCCTGCAATGCCTTTCAAAACATCGGAAAAAGTGTAAGCATAATCAACATACAACACTTTGTTGCCCTTACTCATGCATTTCATTAGCTCAACAGTAGATTTTAGATAATCCCCTTCCCAGGCAGGCCATGCAAGGCAAACGATATTATATTTTTCCTGTGTTGTGGTCATTTGAAGTTGAGTGCTGCAATCTTTTTAATTTTTCGCCTTATCCAGCTTCGCTTACGCGGTACTTCGCCAATAATAATATCAATGCCTTCAAAAGAGCTGTTGGTAAGCCACAGAAACAGCTTTTTATCCTTAAAGGCTTCCCTCCATTGTTTAAGTTTGCCTTTATCAGCAGGTAACCATGTATCGTGCGCGTTAAGTACCAAAATGCTAAGTGATACTTTCTGAATAATTTTAGCCGGAAAACCGTGATGGCTTATGTCGGGCATTACAAACAATATAAGTTTGTATGGTGTAAGGTCAGTTTCAACAAGTTCATCCACGCTTTCGCTTTCAAGGTTTTTTATGGTATGCCTGTACAGGCTAAAATCCTTTTGTGGCAATGCTGCCTTCCAAACATCTGCCCATTCATCAGCCACCACCCAATGCACATCATCGTACAATTCGGCAATGCCCTGGTGCAGGTATTTTATACTGTTTGCATCGTACACTTTGGAGCGTGTTGCAAACAAGGCTACACGCAGGTTGCCGCTTTGCTGCCCATTACCTGTAGCCGACAGGTTTAAATAAACATTGTTTACAAAATGCTCGCATAACATACGGCGCAGCTTATCCATATATTCTGCTTCTCTTTTTTTACTGTTGGGTGCCAGCGATACACCAACAAGCGGCAGCCCGGTAATTTGGGTAGCACGTTCGGGTGTTTTTAAAGAAGAATCTATAACATCGCGGCCAATTATTACAAAAGCAATCAGCAGAAAAGTTACCAAAAAGCCAGCCACTATAAGGATGGTGCGTTTGGAGGGCTGCGGCGTAAGTGGAAAGAAAGGCTTATCAAGCACTTTAAGGCTTGCGTTAAGTTCCAGTTCATTTTGCCTTAACTTGGCCTGGTTAAGGCCGTGCAATGTGGCAAGGTATTCGCCCTGGTTTATGTCAACATCCCTTTCAAGCCTTTTAAGTGTTGAGCCCAATGGCGCATACTGGTCCATTTCGTCCAAATAAAAATCCCGTTGTTTCTCAAGTACACCAA
>CAZRDD010000916.1:0-1512 GCA_964598675.1 uncultured Parafilimonas sp. | reverse complement strand
TGTTAGATAAACAACACAAACAAGTAATACAAATGCTTTGCATTTTTAAGCCCCGGCGGTTTGTTGCTGCCATATTTGTACAAAGCCTTTGCATACCCACCGTTTTAAGCCCACCTGCGAATAAGATTTTATTACCACCGGTTTTCTGTTATTTACCGCTAACTTAGCATACACAAATTGTTTTATTGCATGCAATTCAATAAAAAGGGCCTTGCCACGGTAGAGCTGCTTTCCATTTACAAAAAGCTTTTATTGCCACGGTTGATAGAGGAAAAAATGCTGGTGCTGCTGCGGCAGGGCAAAATAAGCAAATGGTTTAGCGGTATTGGGCAGGAAGCCATAGCCGTAGGGGCAGCAATTGCGCTGGAAGATGATGAATGGATAATGCCGTTGCACCGCAACCTGGGGGTGTTTACCACCCGTAACATGCCGCTGCACAAGCTTTTTATGCAATGGCAGGGCAATAAGGATGGTTACAGCAAGGGCCGGGAACGCAGCTTTCACTTTGGCAGCAGGGAACACCATATTTGCGGAATGATAAGCCACCTGGGGCCACAACTTGCTATTGCCGTTCGCGTGGCACTGGCTCACCAGCTTAAAAAGGATAGTAAAGTATCGCTGGCTTTTAGCGGCGATGGCGGCACCAGCGAAGGCGATTTTCATGAAGCACTCAATGTGGCCGCTGTTTGGGACCTGCCGGTAATTTTTGTGGTGGAAAACAATGGCTACGGGTTAAGCACCCCGGTTAATGAGCAATACCGCTGCGAAAGCCTGGTTGACAAAGCCGCCGGTTACGGCATGCAAGGAGTGAAAATTGACGGCAACAATATTTTAACCGTTATTGATACCCTGGCCGGTGTGCGCGACTATTGCATTAAGGAGCAGAAGCCATACCTGGTGGAGTGCATGACTTTTCGTATGCGGGGGCATGAGGAAGCCAGTGGTACCAAATACGTACCTAAAGAATTGTTTGAGGAGTGGGAGAAAAAAGACCCCATTAAGAATTTTGAAGAGTACCTTACCAGTATTAATGTGCTTAGCGAAAGCTCCATAGAAATTATACGCAGCGATATTAAAAAACAGATTGACGCTGAGCTTGAGCTTGCCAATACTTTATCGGCCGATGTTATACCCAACACACAGGAAGAGCTGGCAGATGTGTACGCCCCGTTGGCAACGGAACCAGTTATCAACGCAAACGACACCCAACAGGCACCGGAAAGGGAACTTCGGTTTATTGATGCCATTAAGGAAGGGCTACAGCAAAGCATGCAGCAACACAATAATCTTGTGCTAATGGGCCAGGATATTGCTGAATACGGTGGCGCTTTTAAAATTACTGAAGGCTTTGTGGCTGAATTTGGCAAAGAAAGGGTGCGTAACACCCCCCTTTGCGAGAGTGCTATTGTGGGCAGCGCATTGGGCCTTAGCCTGCAGGGCTTTAAAAGCATGATGGAAATGCAGTTTGCCGATTTTGTTACCGTTGGCTTTAATCAAATTGTAAACAATCTG
>CAZRDD010000915.1:0-1513 GCA_964598675.1 uncultured Parafilimonas sp. | reverse complement strand
TTTGGCCCGCAGTTAAAGGACTATTTAAAAGCGCATATACACCCATACGTTAACAAAAGCCAGCCCTGGGCGGTGGTTGTTGAGGCGCTGAACGTGAGCAAAGGGAAATATACTGAAAGCGGCATAGCCTATTGGGAGCTTGTGGCCCAGGTTATTTTAACCCCGCAACCCAACGAAACCACAAGGGCGTTTATGCTTGATTATGATGTAATTATGCACCAGGTAGTTAACCACATAGCCCTTGTTACCGTACGCAGCGACTGGGAAACAGGGCGCATAGATAACAACAGCACCGAAGCAGGCGCCATAAGCCGAAACATAAAAGACAATATTATTTACCCTTTTGAAATAAACCTTGAAAAAGGCAACTGGCTAACAGGGTTTAAAAGCATGTTTGTATTAGGCATGCGCCATATAAAAGAAGGCACCGACCACCTGCTGTTTATTATTGTGCTGTTGCTGCCTGCCATGCTTTTGGTGCAGGGTAAACACTGGGGTGGTTTTGGCGGCACCAGGTACAGCATTAAAAGGCTGCTTAAAATAGTAACCGCTTTTACTATAGGGCATTCGCTAACATTGCTGGCAGGCGCAACCGGCTTGTTAAAGCTGCCATCGCAACCAGTGGAAGTACTGATAGCTGTTTCCATTTTAATATCGGCCATACATGCGGTGCGCCCTGTTTTTCCGGGTAAGGAGGTGTATGTGGCAGCCGGTTTTGGCCTTATACACGGCCTGGCTTTTGCCACCGTGTTAAGCAGCCTTAAACTTACCCCTGGCGCTTTGGCTTTAAGCATTGTGGGCTTTAATGCGGGCATTGAGGCAATGCAGCTTTTTATAATACTGTTAATTGTACCCTGGCTTATATTATTAAGCCAAACGGCCTGGTATGCAGCGGTAAGAATAAGCGGCGCAGTACTGGCTGCCATTGCAGCCCTGGCCTGGATTGTGGAAAGAACCAGCGGCAGTGCCAACTTCATTTCCACACTGGTGGCACAAGCAAGCAGTTTTGGCGTAGTGGGCATACTTACGCTGGCAGGTGTATCGGTAGCGGTTTATGCACTACAATCCGGCAAGGCGGAAAAAAAGTTACTGGTATAACAAAGCGGCTATTGCGGCAATGGCCCAAACAGGGCATTCACCAAAACCGGCTATTACTCATCCCCCACGCTCAGCATACCCGCTTTGCGCGGTAAGTAAAATGCCCTATTTTTATAGCATGCTGAGAAAAATGTTCACAAAAAACACCCAAAGCCATCACGATGGCTTTCACCTGCGGGGGCACGAGGTAAAACGCATTGAAACCTTTAGCGATGGGGTATTTGCATTTGCCGTTACGCTGCTTATTGTTTCGCTGGAGGTGCCTAAAAGTTTTGAGGAACTGCTTATTACCATGCGCGGCTTTTTTGCTTTTGGCATTTGTTTTACCCTGCTTTTGCTGATATGGCACGAGCAGCACCGTTTTTTTCGCCGTTACGGTATGGAAGACCGGCTTACTATTGCACTTAACAGCCTG
>CAZRDD010000914.1:0-1514 GCA_964598675.1 uncultured Parafilimonas sp. | reverse complement strand
CGCCGTATAGCCTTAACCCATTACGCTGCAAAACAAATGCGCTGTCGCTGTTGGCCGCGGTTGCAGCGGCGGTGCCTGCGGGATAATAGGTGCCCGCGGCTATTAAAATTGAATTGGTAACGTGGTTTGTAACGGTAAGTTTTAAAGCACCGCTAAGCGTTTTAAGCGCTGTGACCCAGCTATTACCCAGGTTGGCATCGTTGCCATTAGCTGCATCCACATACACAGTTGCGGGCGGCGCAGCTTCATAAGCCCCCATGTCAATAGTAACATCAGTAAGCCTTGCATTACCGGCAAGGTCGGCATCAGCGCCAATACCCCCAATATAATAACTGTTGCTGCCTGCATTTATAGCAGGGCTTAAGGTGGAAAGCTGAAAGTTGCCGCTTGCCGCATTTACAAACAGCGGGTCGGCCGTGCTGTTTACGCCCACGCCGCCTTGTATTATGCTGTTACTGCCGGTTGCAACAGGACTTGCATTGCTGGTAATACCGCTGTTGTTGATGCCCCCGGAGGTGCCGTTTAACCAAACAATGGAGTTGTTTAATATGGGTGCGCAATTGCTGTAATTATCAATAGCGGCACCTTTGGCCGATACATTATATGCTATGGTGCAGTTAGTAAAAATTGGGTTGCTGCCATCGTAGTTAAACATGGCACCACCATTATTTGTGGCGGCATTATTGGCAAACAGGCAGTTTACAAACACAGGTGAGGTTTGTGCATTGTAAAATGCCCCGCCGTCATTAGCAGAATTATTGTTTACAAAAGCGCAATTGCGAAACAGCAGGTTATTACCCAGGCCGCTGTTGTTTTTTGCTGCCACAGCCCCGCCCTCGTTGCTGTTAAAGCCAAAACCGTTATAGGTATGCAAACTGCCTCCACCACGTGCGTTGGCATTTTGCAGGGTTACGCCATCTATAATAACACTATCACCCGCACCTATGCCTGCTATGGCCATTATATGGTAGCTGCTGTTAGCGCCATCAAGATAAGTTAAGTTAACTGATGCGTTGCGCATACCGGTGGCTGCATTGTAGCCGCCGTATAGCCTTAACCCATTACGCTGCAAAACAAATGCGCTGTCGCTGTTGGCGGTTGTAGCGGCTGCTGTGCCCGCAGGGTAATAAGTGCCTTTTGCAACAAATATATTTTGTATAGGGTTTGCCGCCGCAACCTGCAGTGCACGGCTAAGTGTTTTAAAGGCGTTGCCCCAACTGTTGGTACCGTCGTTACCATCGCTGCCCGCTGCAGAATCTACATAAACTGTTGCACCAGGCCCATAATTTACCTGCAAGGTTATAGCACAACTGGCGGAGCCTGTGCCGTTATTTGCTATAACGGTATAAACGGCCGGTGCAGCTATCACCGTTGGCTTGCCTGTTATGTTACCCGTTTGCGTGTTAAACAAAAGCCCTGCCGGCAAACTTGGGGATATGCCGTAGCTTGTGGGTTTTCCGCCGGTGCTGGTTGGTGACAGTGTTGTGATTGTGCTGTTTTCGGTAAATGTATAC
>CAZRDD010000913.1:0-1515 GCA_964598675.1 uncultured Parafilimonas sp. | reverse complement strand
TATAAAATACCTTTTGCACATCATAATTTTGTTTGATTGATATCATTAACAGGGTGTGCAGGTGCTTATACATTTGCGCTACCAAATTAATGAATATGAAAAAGAACATTTTGATTGGCTTGATGCTTTTATGCAGTGTTGCAGTATTTGCGCAGGAGAAAAAAACGGTGGCTAAAGATGCAAAGTGGGCCGTACGTTTAAGGGCCATAGCAGTTATACCACCATCAAGCAGTTACAACCTTTCGGGCTCCGACGTTAAAATATCTACAGCAGTAGTGCCCGAGCTTGATTTTACGTATTATTTTACCGAAAACTGGGCAGCAGAATTAATACTGGGTACTACAAGGCACAATGTTAATTTAAGCACCAATGGCACCGATACAAAGTTAGGCAGCGTTTGGTTGTTACCCCCAACCCTAAACCTTCAATACCATTTGCCGCTTAAAAACTTTAGCCCTTACATTGGCGCTGGTATTAACTATACCTTTTTTTATGGTGTAACCGACAATGCTGCATCGCTTAGTTATAAAAACAATGCTGGCCTAAGCACACAGCTTGGTTTTGATTACAACATTAACAGCAAATGGTTTTTAAATGTGGATGTTAAAAAGGTATTTTTAAAATCGGATGTTACGGTGAAGGGTACTACGCCCACTGTATTATCCGGCGTAAAAATTGACCCCTTTATTGTAGGCATAGGCATAGGCACCCGGTTTTAATTAAAAGTAGCTTGCAAAGCGTGTAGTTATAGTTTGTTTTTATGAAGCGCAATTGTACCACCCGGGGGTTGGTATGGTTGCGCTTTTAACCGTTGGACAGGAAAGCCAGTTTGAATGTTTGAAAGTTTGAATGTTTGAGTGTTCGGCAGCTTGGTGAGCGTAAAAAGTTGGGTTAGTCTTTTTGGTTATGTTCTGCTTTAGTTGCTAAAAATAGTATACCCAAAGGCCCATCGGGCCGGTATGTTAGTAGCAACGTAAGCTCCTCAGTTATTAAAGCCCCGTAGGGGCGGCACAATACAATTTGAAAATAGACCACAGATTTATTTGATTCTTCTGATTGAACTGATGGAAGAATTTTTTTGATGAATGAGAAAAAAATAAGCAAAGCCTATAAGGTTTTCAGAAACCCTATAGGTCTAAAAAACCAGCAACACAAGATTAAAAGCAGCATCAACCCAAACCAGCTCACAAGCTAACTTAAAACGGGAGTTTAGGGCCAGATGAAACTGCGCAAGCAACAGCAGCCCGAACACAAGCGTGTTGATACCAACGTATCACGCAACGTGATAAAAAGTAAACCCATGCGCAGCTACACAGGGGGGAGGGGATGGCCCGGCGAAGAACGAACCACTGATTGACCACTGATTTTGAATGATTAAGACGATGGCGCTGATTGAAGAAATTTGAAAATGAAACAGCCAGCAACACCAAATAAAACGATGCATCAACCCAAACCAGCCCACAAGCTAACCTGAAACGGGAGTTTAGGGCCAGACGAAACTGCGCAAGCAACAGC
>CAZRDD010000912.1:0-1520 GCA_964598675.1 uncultured Parafilimonas sp. | reverse complement strand
GCCGTTGCCATCTTCCACAATGCCTGAGGCTTTTGAGGCATCTTTAAACACCGGGTGGCTGCCCCCTGGCGGTATGCCTTCGTTATGGTAAAGTTTATCGGCAGCCACCGCATTGCTGTCAATTTTGCGGGGGCGTATATCGTTGGGGCGGTCATCGTTAAGGGTATGGTTAAGCAGGTACATATCAAGCCTGCCATCGTTATCATAATCAAAAAAAACAGCCTGTGTGCTGTAAGCGGTATCTGCCAGGCCATAGGCGGCAGCTTCCTCGGTAAACGTAAGGTTGTGCTGGTTTATAAAAAGCAGGTTCTTTCTTTTTTCACCGGGCACCCTGCCGCTGGTGCATACATAAATATCATCCCAGCCATCGTTGTTAATATCAATTACACTAACGCCTGTACACCAGGCGGTGGTGGCCACGCCTGCTTTTTGAGTAACATCGTTAAACTGAAGGCCGCCCTTGTTTATGTACAGCCTGCTGCTTACCTGGTTGCCTGCAAAAAACACATCGGGCAGGCCATCGTTGTTAAAATCGCCGGTACCAATACCGCCGCCCATGTAGGTATATTCATTTACAAACATGTTAAGGCTATCGTTCTCGGTAATGGTATTGGCAAAATCAACACCGGTAGTGGTGGCTGGCAACAGGGTAAAATGCAGCCCGTCTGCTTTTGGGGGTGCGGTGCATGATACCATGACTATAACAAAAACGAGCAATACAGGCAGGCTACAATTTTTCATTTGGAAGAAACAATGTTAGTGAGCAATAACAAGCGTTTACCCTGCGGCAAACCAGCAATACAGCAGTGGCAACAGCCTCAGCAAATGCTTTTACCAATGCAATATGCGGATAGCAGGGGGCACATATTACGCCCCCTGCTACCCACATACCATGCATTATAAAAACCGGGCTGCCTATTTTTTATCGGCTACAAGGTAAATAACACTCATTGCGGGTACATCAACCTTTATGGTGCCTTTTAACGGCGCTGAATACGCTTTTACACTGGCATAGTTAAGCGGGCCACCGGTTGGGGTACTTGGCCCCGTGCCGTTAACATACACCTGGCCGCTGAAGGCCCCGTTATCGCTGCCACCGGTAAGTACATACCAGTAGTATTTGCTGCCTGCGGCAAAGTGTTGTATATCAACCGATACCACATGGTTAAAAGCGCCGCTGTTAATAATAACGGTGCCCACCTGGCCGCTGGAGAAGGTGGATGAATATGTTGATATATCGCTGTTGATTGCCCTTAACGTATCAGTAACCATCCTGTCGCCAAAACACCTTTGAAAATAGTACATGTAGTAAAACGCGGGGCGGGGGTTCCACAACGGGGCATTTGGCTCGTCGCCGCTGTTAAACATACCCATATCATCGCCGTTGGAGTAGCCATTAGCAAGGTCCCACCGGCTGGCTTCGCCATAACCGTTCTTTATAAAATTACCCAGCGTATTGGCGGCGTGTATACCTGCTATGTATGATACGTTTTGCTTTGAGCCTGTTGCCTGTACGTTCC
>CAZRDD010000911.1:0-1521 GCA_964598675.1 uncultured Parafilimonas sp. | reverse complement strand
CGAAATAACTTTTTTGTTACTTTTTTCTTTCAAGAGAAAAAAGTAAGGCAAACGGTAAGCGTAGCGGAAGCAAGCAAGAAGTAGAAGAAGGTTTGCAATAGTCGCCGAAGGCACAGCCTGCAAACAGCGTAGCTCCACCATAGTAAGAAACTCCCTATAAATTATCCTGCAAAAAAAATTATAGTGCATACAATGCCTATCTTAGCCTTATGCGTATAAAGCTTCATTCATAGCAGCAAGGCAATCTAATGAGAAAGGATTAACACCATTGCAGGTATTGCATAAAAAAATGTCTGTTATTTTAACAATGCGCCCAAAAGGTAGAGCAATGAAATTTGATAAACATTTTCCGGCCGAAATATTAAAGCCCTACATAAAATATTTTGTAGTGTCGGAGAATGATGTTGAAAAAGAATATAAGGTACTGCCCACAACAGGCATGGTTATTGGGTTTCAGTACAAGGGGCGGCTGGCAGCCATTAACAATAGTACAGAAAATCCGCTGCATTCGGCAGGCATTACGGGCATTGCAGATGAGTACAAAATATTTAAAAGTTCGGCCAATGTAGGTACTGTATTAGTTTATTTTACCGAGGTTGGCTTTACCCATTTTGCTTCGCACCCGGCCAACGAGCTTTTTAATATAAGCCTGTCGTTAGAGGAGGTGTTTGATAAAAACAGCATAACGGAAGTGGAAGAAAAACTATCCATCGCCATCAGCGATAAACAGCGCATAAAAATAGTGGAGCAGTTTTTACTATCGCAATTAAAGGATATTAAAACAGACAAGCTTATTGTTGAAGCCGTCAGGCTTATTTACAACAGCCATGGAACCATCCGTATAAAAGAACTGAACGAAAAACTGTTCATCAGCCAAAGCCCTTTTGAAAAACGGTTTAGAAAAGTGGTAGGAACTTCTGCCAAAAAATTTGCTTCTATTGTTCGTTTTAATAAAGTGCTTGATAATTTAAGCAACACCAAAACGTTAACCGAAATTTGCTACGAGAATAACTTCTTCGACCAGGCCCACTTTATAAAACACTTTAAACAGTTTACCGGCGATACCCCCGAAAACTTTAAACGCTTTTTGTAGAAAAACGATTTTTTACAATTACAGGGTTATCAGCAACTGCACCTTTGCATAGTAATGTTAACGCAGCAGCAATAGTGGTCCCGCTAAAATAAGCAGCCATTTTAACAGCCTGCAGCAGTAAGGTTACGGCTTATTTAACCGATTGTTTAAAACGTAAAAGCGTACAAAAAATGTTTACAGCACAGCAAATTGCCACAGCGCACAGCAAAGTAAAATCGGGTGCAGGTTTCCCCGCATACATTAAAGAAATTAAGGCGTTAGGGGTTACCCATTATGAAGCTTATGTGGCCGATGGGCATATTGACTATCATGGTGCAAACGGCCATACTGCAAAAGTACCCGCAAAGTATAGCCCGCTTATAATTGCAGATACCTTAAACAAAGAAGCATTCAGGGGAGGGTTAACCGAACACCAGCAAGGCAAAACA
>CAZRDD010000910.1:0-1528 GCA_964598675.1 uncultured Parafilimonas sp. | reverse complement strand
CCTTGCGCATTTTTTTCTCATTCTCCTTATACTCCACATCAATGGCAAGCACATTAAGCCCCCATTTGTCTTTTACGTTTTTATCAAGCGTAATTTTATTTTCGTGGTAAGGCAGTGTTTCACCAAAGCCGCCAATGTTCATTGTCCAATGCCCTGGCTCGCTAAGGGTTTCTTTTAAATCAACCCCCAGCGAAATTTCTTCGGCAGAACGGTTGTAGCCCTGCCGGGAGCCGCCGCCCTGGTAACCAAAGCCGCGCTGGTAATCTCTTTTATCGCCGCCAAAATTGCGGTAACGGGGTATATATATACCGTTTGCACGGCGGCCAAAAACATATTTGTCCTCGTAGCCTTCCACAATGCCCGAGGCGCCAATACCCAGGTGATGGTCCATAATATTATGCCCCAGTTCACCACTGCTGCTGCCCAGGCCATCGGGCCATATATCTGTGGCTGAGTTCATTAAAATCCAGGCACTGTTTAACGTAGAGGCATTTACAAATATTATTTTTGCGTTATATCTGTAAGTTTTGTTTGTTTCTGCATCCAGTACCTCAACACCGGTTGCCTTCTTCTTATCCTTATCGTACAATATTTTTGTTACAATGCTCCAGGGCCGCACGGTAAGGTTACCCGTTTTCATTGCGGCGGGCAAGGTAGATGACTGGGTGCTGAAATAACCGCCAAACGGGCAGCCAAGCGCGCACCTGTTGCGGTACTGGCAATTGGTACGGCCCTCGTGCGGTACGGTAAGGTTTGCAGTGCGCCCTATTATAACTGGCCTTGTGCCTTTATATTGTTGTTTTATGCGTGCAGCTACATCTTTCTCCACAACGTTCATATCCATGGGTGGTAAAAACTGGCCATCGGGCAGTTGCGGCAGGTGTTCGATAGAGCCGCTGATACCCGCCCATTTTTCAACATGGTCGTACCAGGGGGCAATTTCTGCATAACGTACCGGCCAGTCTATCGCCCAGTTTTCTTTTGCGTTGGCCTCAAAATCAAAATCGCTCCAGCGGTAGCTTTGCCTGCCCCACATGAGTGAGCGGCCGCCTACATGGTACCCGCGAAACCAGTCGAAGCGTTTAACCTCGGTATAAGGGCTTTCCTTTTCGTCTACCCAATAATCAAGGTTGGTTTCGCTTAACGGGTAATCGCGCTTTAACACGGGATAATCTTTTATCATCTGCTGGGTGCGTGTACCCCTGTGCTTGTACTCCCAGGGTGCCTTATTGGCATTCACATAATCCTTTATGTGCTCAATATTGCGCCCCCTTTCAAGCATAATGGTTTTAAGCCCTTTTTCGGTAAGCTCTTTGGCTGCCCAGCCACCGCTTATGCCGGAGCCAATTACAATAGCATCATAAATGTTTTCAGCCATATAAATTAATTTTAGTTGCTCCGGCACCTTCCTGGTAGAAGAAACACAGATAAAGTATTATACAATAAAATATGCTACACCTGAATTACATAAACACTGATGGCAGCTCAAAAAGCACCATCAGTGTTATACCTCAAAAGAAGGGTAAGA
>CAZRDD010000909.1:0-1531 GCA_964598675.1 uncultured Parafilimonas sp. | reverse complement strand
CCGAACGCTCCGCGCGTTTTCGCCGGGCCAGCGCCTCCTGTTACTTCACTACGCATGCTTTATTTTTTGGCTTGTGGCGTGATACGTTGGTATCTGCACGTTTGTGTTCGGGCTGCTGGTAGTTACGCAGTTTCATCCATCCCTAAACTCCCGTTTCAGGTCAGCTTGTGGGCTGCGTTTGGTTGGTGTTTTGTTTCATTTGGTGTTGTTGGCTGTTTCATTTTCAAATTGCCTCATTTTCAAATTATATCATCATACATCAAAAATTTTCCCCATCACTTCAATCAAAAAAATCAGATAAATCAGCGGTCCATTTTCAAATTGTGCTGTCCCGCTGCTATCCGTTGCTTGCAGCTACGGATGTTCTTCTAAAAGCCCGCCTCTGGCGGGTACATACTGCCGCCAAAGGCGGCTAATTATTAACATCCGTAGGTGCAGCCTACGGATAGCGGCTTATTATTGCACCGTTTCATTTTTGCAACTGGCTGTTTCATTTTCAAATTTTCAAATTGCCTAATTTTCAAATTTCTTCATTCAGTCCCATCAGGAAAATCAGAAAAATCAGTGGTCGAAATCAAATAAATCAGCGGTCCATGCATGAGATTTTTATAAGTGGTGCCTCTTAGTGCAAACGGCTACAGGTTGCAAACGGCAGCGGGTTATAAGTGGCAGCAATTATTATACGGCAACAATAAGTAACAATGGTACAGTACCGCAAATGGTTAATGCATGGCCGGTTGTATGGCCTGCTGGCGTTCTGATAGATGTGCCAGTGTTGCCGCGCAACGTATTACGTTAAACATACCAGGCGGCCCCGGTAATAGGTTTCAGGCAGATACAGTGCATTGTCAGTGCTGCTTAACAGAGAAAATTCTCAGGCAAAAAGCTGATGATTGTTTGTTTGTGTTTTGGAATGTAAGGCCATGATTTTTCTGATGATTTTGAGTGAACTGATAGAAGATATTGTAAGCTCAAATTTGAAAATCACGGAATTTGTAAATGGAACAGCCAGCCCAACAACTGAGTAAAACTAAAGAGGAAGTCTGCATTGAAACGGTAGTGTAAGCATAGATGAAACCACGCCGTTACCGGCATACAAAAAGGCAGCAACCAGGGGTATAAATGCGTATTAAAAAAAGGTTACAAACCAATGCATGCGCTGCTAACAACAGGCCGGTGCCAGCACAGCACATAAAAAACAAACACTAAATGATAAAGCAAACCGTAACAGCATTGCTGCTGATAACAACAGCAACAGTCACCGCCCAGGTAAAGCACCCTGTAATAACACCCTCCACGCCTGCTGCCGCAGGTATGAACACCACACGCCTGCAGCGTATTGATAGTATGGTAAACAACGCTATTGCCAACCACTATACCAATGGCGGGCAGGTGCTTATACTGCACGATGGTAAAATAGCTTATTACAAAAGCTTTGGCTACAACGATATTGAGCAAAAAACGGCGATGCCGCAGGATGGTATTTTTCGCATTGCCTCTCAAACCAAAGCCATTACCAGCACAGCCATAA
>CAZRDD010000908.1:0-1533 GCA_964598675.1 uncultured Parafilimonas sp. | reverse complement strand
ATTAACGTAAATGACTCTGTTACAAAGTCTAAATTCGATAACAAATATGGTTGTAAAGAAAGCTTAGTGGATGCTATACGCCGTGCTACCGATATTATGCTGGCAGGTAAAGTAGCTGTTGTAGGCGGTTACGGTGATGTGGGCAAAGGTTCTGCCGCTTCGTTACAGGGTGCAGGTTGCCGCGTTATTGTTACAGAAATTGACCCAATTTGTGCTTTACAGGCAGCTATGGACGGCTTTGAAGTGAAGAAAATGGTGGATGCCGTTAAGGAAGCAGATATTATTGTTACAGCCAGCGGTTGCCGCGACCTGATAACTGAGCAGCATTTCCGTAACATGAAGGATAAAGCCATTGTTTGTAACATTGGCCACTTTGATATTGAAATTGATATTGCCTGGTTGAATGACAACTATGGCCATACCAAAGACACCATTAAACCACAGGTTGACCTTTACACTATTGAAGGCAAAGATGTAATTGTACTTGCTGAAGGCCGCCTGGTAAACCTTGGCTGTGCCACTGGCCACCCAAGTTTTGTAATGAGTGCCAGCTTTACCAACCAGGTACTTGCACAAATTGAACTGTGGCAGCACCACGAAAACTACGAAAACAAAGTATATGTTCTGCCTAAACAGCTTGATGAAAAAGTAGCCCGTTTACACCTTGCCAAAATTGGTGTTGTGTTAGACGAACTTACCAACGAGCAGGCCGGTTATTTAGGTATACCTAAAGAAGGTCCTTTCAAAGCTGAAATGTACAGGTATTAGTATCTGCATCGTTTATATTTTAAAAGCCCCGCTGATGTTTTTGGCGGGGCTTTTTTAGTTTGCTATTATTTCACCAAAAAATCTTGTACTTCTCGAGTTAGCAAATAATTAAGGAGGCAGCATAAAAGCAACCTGTACAATCAATTAATTTTGCTTGAAAAAGATGGAAGAGATAGAAATACCTACCGAGCATTTGCATGAGGCAATACATGAACACGCTGAGCATGCCAGCGAGAGAAAAGAGAAAGAATGGTCTATGTTGGTAGCTATTTCAACGGCTATTATGGCAGTATTTGCAGCTATCTCTGGACTTATGGCTGGCGATCATGTAAATGAAGCCATGATACAACAAATAAAAGCTTCTGACCAATGGGCATACTACCAGGCAAAAGGTATAAAGGCAGAGATAAAAAACTTTGAAAAGGATTCTGCTGCTGTGGCAAGGTACAAGGCAGAACAGGAAGAAATAAGTAAAAAGGCCAGCGGCTTCACTGAAGAATCTGAGCAACATCTAAAAAAACATGTGCAGCTTTCAAGGGCAGTAACGTTATTCCAGGTAAGTATTGCTATATCAGCCATTTCCATTTTATCAAAAAAACGCTTTTTATGGTTTACTGCCTTGGCTATTACCGTAGCAGGTATTGTTTTTTTTATAGCGGGGCTATTATAACTGACAAATAGTTCAACACATTAATTTTACCCTTATAAATATTTTAAACTGGTTTACCTCCTGTAAAGAAAATTGCGGTGTGGGGCAAAAGGGTT
>CAZRDD010000907.1:0-1539 GCA_964598675.1 uncultured Parafilimonas sp. | reverse complement strand
TTTTTAAAAATGTTTAGTTACCCGCTTATAAAGGGCACCCCTGCCACAGCGTTAAATAACCCCAGCGGCATTGTATTAACCAGGCAACTTGCCATTAAGTTATTTGGCAGTGAGGATGTTTTAGGTAAGGTGGTGCGTATTGACAGTGCCGATAACGCTACCGTTACCGCCGTAATGCAGGATCTGCCTTCAAACACCTCCTTAAAATGCGAATACCTGTTGCCATGGGTATACGCCACACGTAAAGGTATTGATGATAATTACTGGGGCAATAATTCCGTATACACATACATCTTACTAAAACCCGGTGCGTCGCAGGCGGATTTTGATGCCAAAATTCGCGACATTACCATTAATCACTCAAAAAACAGCGGCAACTCTACCACGCAGGTGTTTACCCAGCCATTAAAGGATGCATGGCTTTACTCAAAATCAGAGAACGGTAAATACGTTGGCGGCAGAATAGAAAAAGTTAGGCTGTTTGCTGTTATTGCGGTGTTTATATTACTAATAGCCTGCATAAATTTTATGAACCTAAGCACCGCCCGCAGTGAGAAGCGTGCAAAGGAAGTAGGTATACGTAAAGTGGTGGGCGCTTATAAAGCATCGCTTGTATTTCAGTTTATCAGCGAGAGTATTATACTGGCATTTTTAGCAGGTATAATAGCGGTGTTGCTTGTTGAGCTTGCCCTGCCGCTGTTTAACCAGTTAACCGGTGAGGTGGTAACCCTTAATTTTAATAACCCGGTGTATTGGTTTTTGGGGCTGCTTTTTGTTTTGTTCACAGGCTTTATTGCTGGCAGCTACCCTGCGTTTTACCTGTCATCTTACCAGCCTGTAAAAGTATTAAAAGGCACATTTAAGGCAGCCAATGCATTGGTTACCCCGCGCAAAGTATTGGTGGTACTGCAGTTTACGTTTGCTATTGCGTTAATCATCTGCACATTTATAGTGGAGCGCCAGGTAAAACACGCCCAGGACAGGGACCTTGGTTACTCAAAAGACCACCTGGCGTTTATTATTATGTTTGGTGATGACTTTAAAAATTATAGCCTTATAAAACGCGAATTGCTTAACAGTGGTGCTGCAACCGCTGTGGCTGCCACCAGCGCACCTATGACGGAACACTGGAGTGATACCTGGGGGTTTGAATGGCCTGGCAGCAATGCAGGCGATAAAAAAACAGACTTTAATATATTTAGCGCCGAACAGGATTTTACAAAAACGATGGGGCTTACGGTGCTACAAGGCCGCGACTTAGATATAATCAAATACAAAACCGACTCAACAGCAGTATTGCTTAATGAAAGTGCCGTAAAAATTATGCGGCTTAAAGACCCTGTAGGCAAAACAATAACGGGCAATGGCTCAACCCTGCACATTATAGGGGTGATAAAAGATTTTATTGTAGAAACACCGTACGAGCATATACGCCCTATGATAATTGCAGGGCCATCCTACGGGTACGATGTTATTAATTTTAAACTAAACCCCGCTGTTCCGGTTGAAACAAGCCTCGCAAAAGCAGGGCGGGTGTTT
>CAZRDD010000906.1:0-1543 GCA_964598675.1 uncultured Parafilimonas sp. | reverse complement strand
CCCGCATGGCTGGCCGCATTGCGCGCCAGGTTTAGGGCAAAGGCCGTTTTACCCACGCTGGGGCGGGCCGCCAGCACAATAAGGTCGGTAGGTTGCCAGCCATTGGTAATACGGTCAAGCCCCGCAAAGCCCGATGTTATGCCGCTTAACCCCTTGGGTTGTGCACGCAGCGCATCAATACGGTTAAGCACTTTTGCACCTATGTTAAGTATGTGCGCATAGTCCTTACGCAGGTAGGCATTGCTAACGGTAAATATGGCGCTTTCCGTTTCGTCAAGCAGGTCAAACACATCGCTTTCATCCGCGTAGGCATCAGCCACCATGCGGCTTCCAACGTTTATCAACTGGCGCTTAATATGCTTTTGCAACACTATGCGGCAATGCGCCTCCAGGTGGGCCGTGCTAACCACTTTATTGGTTAAAGTGCTAATAAAATAAGGGCCGCCAACAACCTCCAGTTCGCCCGTGGTTTTAAGTTGTTCAATAACGGTAAGCAGGTCAATAGGCGTGCCTTTTTCGTGCATCAGCATACAAGCGCGGTAAATACGTTGATGCGCATCGCTGTAAAAACATTCCGGCTGAAGAATTTCAATAGCCGTATCAAACGCCCATTTATCAAGCATTACAGCGCCCAGCACGGCCTCCTCCAAATCCTTCGCCTGTGGCGGAAGCTTGCCGTAAAAGGGTTGAGGGGCCGTTGTTTTATGTTCTGTGTTTTTTGTTCTTTGTTGTTTGTTCATATCCTCTGCGTTCTATGTTTTGGGTTCTGGGTTCTGTTGTTCTTTGTTCTGTGTTCTTTGCTCTGTGTTTGAAAGTTTGAGTGTTTGAATGTTTGATGGTGGTTGGTACGTACTTATATTTTCAACATCGTAAAGGTGGTTGGTGCGTGCTGTTATTATGAGCCAGGCAGTAGTGAATGTGGCATCGCCTCTTGCGTCGCACTCTTGTACTGTTGTAACGTTATTGAGCCTCACCCCAACCCCTCTCCTAAAGGTGAGGGGCTTTGCGAAGCGTATGCAGTCTGCATAACATTTTATAGTTTTATACAAGGCCCAGCGGGCCGTAATGTTAGTAGCAGGCAATACGCTCTCATTTCATCAAGCCCCGTAGGGGTGGCATGTATAGTTTGTAGTTTACAGTTTGTGGTTTGTAGTTGATGGAAGCATGATGAAAAAAAGCCAGCAACACAAACCAATATAACTAACAAACAAAGCAAGTTTACAAGCTAACTTGAAACGGGAGTTTAGGCCCCGATGAAACGGCGCAACGGCTCAATTTGAAAATCAGGCAATTTGAAAATTTGAAAATGGAACAGCTTGATACACCAAATGAAACAAAGCATCAATCTAAACCTAATGATAAGCTAACCTGAAACGGGAGTTTAGGCTACGATGAAACGGCGCAACTGCCAGCAGACCGAACATAAACCTGTTGATACCAACGTATCACGCAACAAGCTACAAGGTAAACACATGCGCTGTTACACATGGGGAGGGGATGGCCCGGCGAAAACGCGCGGAGCGTTCGGGTTTCGCCTTGAACT
>CAZRDD010000905.1:0-1546 GCA_964598675.1 uncultured Parafilimonas sp. | reverse complement strand
AGGTGTTTACATGAACTCCAGTAAAGGGTATTTTATAAACACGCCAAATTCTCCCTTACTTGAAGGTACCGCGTTGCGCTATGGAGACAGGGTTAAAATAAAATCGTATGAATATGATGGCATGAAAATACGGCATAACCCGGTTACTGGAGTTATTGAAGCCGATACTGCTTTTTTAAAAAATGGTACAGCTTTTTCTTACCAGGTAATAGGCTACGATTCTGTTGGCCGAGACCCCAAGGATAATGGCTTTTTCCGCAATGGAACAATGTTTGTTTACAAACCGTCGCCAACAAGCGGTTATGTATTTAATACCTGTTCCGTAAGCTGGTGTTCACGGTATGGTATAGCAGGTATGGATGGAGATAAGATTAAAAAAATTACCAGCAACGCCATAACTAAATCCGTAAAGGGCTTGTCGTTATTGTATTAAGTGGTAATTGGCTACTCTTTTTCCGGAATATTTTTACAAAATTATTATTAGGCTGTTAATTTAAAACAACCAGTTGGCTTAATGTTTTACTTGTAAACTTAATTGTAGCATGGCTTAGATTAAGTAATTATTATTAATTTTAGTATAAGGTATTCGCAAAATTCGTTAACAAAATTTTTGCTTATTATTGTTATGTATATGTGAGTAGTAATACTCCTGTGTTAAAATTCACCTCCATTCATTCCTGTCTGGAGGTTTTTTTATGGAACAGTTGTCCTTTTTTATTTTTTTTAGATGCCCCATTATAGAAGCTTCGTTTGGCATGATGCAGCACAAGAAACTTATGAAATATATAACCTTTCACTATTATAATATTTAAGCTTTACGCAGATGACCTGCTTTTTTAGGTCTCCAGTTCTTTGGTTTGCCCATTGCTTTGCTTCGTTATCTCCATAATTTTAGTCAGCTGATAATATTTATCAGCGCTTTCGCGGTTAACCTTTAGCCTGTTACCCCGGTTGACAGTGTTAAAAATAACATTGTCAACCAGATTTTGGTTTTTTTGACTGTTTCAAATAATCATGGGCTTCTGATAATTATTGGTAAGCAGCAGTACAAAGTAAAATGGTGATAATACTTCAGTATTTGTTATATGATGCTTTATAACAGCTTTTCCAGTATACCTGTTGGTTACGTTTCCTCGTGTTTTTATTTTCTTTGAACCTTTTATTTGGCAGAGGTGATTGCAGCTTGTTTATCTTAATTCGATTCTTATGCTATCAAATTTAAAAAATTTTGGAGGCAGATTAAATTTGATTTGTTTGCCATCAAATGAAAGTTGCGTATCAAAGTTGAAACCTTTGATATCATCTTGAAATGGAATAAAGTTTCCTCCTGTTTCGCTTTGAAATAGCCGCCCGGCAATTAGGTCATAGTCTTCATTACTGGTTCCAACAGGTCGGCCAATCCACATTTCATTCAAGTTTATGTTAATATATTTCAGGAACCCGGTACTGTCGAATTTTGTAAGGCTTAATAAAAAATTGTTTGCTTTTGTACTCTTAAGTAACTTCTGCGAAGGCCGAACCGTAACGTGTTAAAAATCAGTTTGTC
>CAZRDD010000904.1:0-1559 GCA_964598675.1 uncultured Parafilimonas sp. | reverse complement strand
GGGCATTGTTGTTTAATTAATCTAAGTTGCTAGTTACTTGGTCAGTTTATTAAGGGTAAAACCCAAAAGAGGACTGCATTGGTACCGCCACAGCCGTTCATTCGCCGCCCCGCACCCGGCCAATGCTCACCGCATCTGCTAAATATCAACCCATCCCTGTGCACACAACTTACACGCCCGCTTCCTGTATTATCCTGTCGCCTCCTTTGCACGCACTTTAATAATGGTATGTGTATACCGGTTCAGGCCCCTGCAGTTTGGAGAGCTGTGGTACGCATAGGAAGTATTGCAGTAACAGACGTATACTTAGTCTGCTGCTTTTGTTGTGGTTGTATACAGCAAGCGTGGTGCAGCGGTGTTTGAAGTATATAAACCCAGCAGCAGGAGGGAGGCAAAGCAAAACAGCAGTAATTATTTCATAAGTGAAGGTTGAGTTAAGATAAATCTCTTTGAAAAATCAATTCCAGCCTGAACGGTTGTGTATGGATACAAGTTTATTTAAAGCAAGCTGTAAATCAACTGTGAGAAACCGCCCGTTACATATGGTAACAGCCATTTTCGGATACTACCCTTTATTCGGTTTTCAGCACTTTGGCCGGGTTAGACCGAACAATTCTGAGCGTTTGTGTACCTATCATAATAAGGGCGACGCCTGCCACAAATGCCAGCCCTGTAAACATATCAGAAAAGCCGATGGGTTTGTGATAGACAAAATTCGTTAGTATTACTTTATTAAAAAAGAGCCAGGTAAGCGGTAAGGCTATAAGCGCCGCTACCAGCAGCAATACCAGGAAACCCTTACTTAACAGGTAAGCGAGTAAACCATCGCCTGCACCCAACACTTTGCGGATGCTCATTTCTTTAACACGTTTTTCCATCGTATATATCACCATGCCAAACAGGCCAAGTGATGAAATGCATATCGCCAGTAAGGCGATAAAGCCAACAATTTTTAACATCACCGAAAACTGGCTATACGCATCTTCAATCTGGGCATCATAAAACCTGGCGTTTAAGGGGTGCACTTTGTCAATTTGCTTCCAAAAGGTGTTTATTGCGGTCATAGTGGCCGACAGTCTGGCAACATTCAGCTTTACATTAAGGTAGCCGCCCGGGTTAGTAGAATAACGTAACGCTGTGGGCTCTATCTGCCTGTCTGCCGTGCCATAATGAAAATCTTTTAATACACCCACAATAAAAAGGTCTTTTCCCCCGATATGTACCGTTTCGCCTATCGCTTTTTGCGCATTGCCGCGGCCTATATTAAAACGTTTGATGAGTCGCTCATTCACAACAGTCTCAGTACCCTTTGCGTCTTTTGACAAAGCTGTAAAATTGCGCCCTGCCATAAAAGTGTATTGATGCAGGGGCAGGTAATTGGCATCAACGTCGTTGAGCATTACGCCGGCAGAATCTAACGGGTCATTGTATTTCACAGATGTGCCATAGATGGAACCAAGACTGCTGACAATGGCAGAACGTGAAACACCATTTACTGCAGAGAGGCCGGCCAACTGGCCGGCCAGACCGGTGCCTTCGAGATCGTCAACCATCAGCTT
>CAZRDD010000903.1:0-1564 GCA_964598675.1 uncultured Parafilimonas sp. | reverse complement strand
GGAAATACCGGTTACAAACGGCCTTAAACAGGATGATGCCAAAAAAGTGGTAAAGCTTATAAAAGACAGCGGGTTAAAGGTTCAGGCGCAGATTATGGACGAAATTGTGCGCGTTACCGGTAAAAAAATTGATGATTTGCAGGAGGTTATTGCCCTGCTAAGGGGCAGTTCGCTGGGGTTGCCGCTCCAGTTTATTAATATGAAATAGGGTTGCCGGCCAGTGGCTGCTGCGCTTGAGATGGCAGGGTAAAATTAATTTTTTTTGCGGTATGGCTTAAATTGTCCTGTAAAAATGTTGTTTTATCCACAAATTGTAGTAATATAGAGCGGAATGTGTTAAATTTGCAAGCTAATCGCTATACTAAAGGTTTTTTTAACTTAATGTGTGCAGCCCTTCCTGAACATTTTTCGTCTATAAAACGTATTAGAGTAGTAATAAATAAGTAATATTCAACTATGAGGCAACTCAAAATCGCTACCCAAATCACCAATCGTGATTCGCAGGCAGTAGAAAAGTATCTGCAGGAAATCTCTAAGATTCCGATGATCACTCCCGAAGAGGAAACAACACTGGCACAGCGGATTAAGATGGGTGACCAAAGAGCGTTGGACAAATTGGTGCAGGCCAACTTGCGTTTTGTGGTATCTGTAGCTAAACAGTACCAGCACCAGGGCCTTAGCCTTAGCGACCTCATCAACGAGGGAAATCTCGGCCTTATAAAGGCGGCACAGCGCTTTGATGAAACAAAGGGTTTTAAATTTATTTCGTACGCCGTATGGTGGATACGCCAGTCCATTTTACAGGCTTTGGCAGAGCAGGGCCGTTTGGTACGCCTGCCACAAAACAAAATTGGCACATACAACAAGGCAAACAAAGCGTACATGGCCTTTGAACAGGAGCATGAGCGCGAGCCGAGTACCGAAGAGCTTGCCGACATACTGGAGATGAGCGAAACGGAGATTAACAACATTTTTCAGAGCAACACCCGCCACACCAGCCTTGATGCACCTGTGCACGAAGCAGAAGACGTTGCCATGGGCGACCTTTTGGAAGGCAGCGATGATACGGATGACGATGTAATGAAAGATAGTTTAAGGGAAGAAATACGCCGTGTATTAAAATCCCTAAGCCCGCGCGAAGCAGAGATTGTTAATGCCTACTTTGGCCTTGACGGCGAAAATGGCGTTACCATTGAGCAAATTGGCCAAAAGTACGACCTTACCAAAGAGCGTATACGCCAAATTAAAGAAAGGGCTATTAAACGCCTGCAAAAAGCACGTTACAGCAACGCACTTAAAGCATATTTGGGGTAATTACAACCCCCTTGCCCCCTCCCCGCAAGTGGTTAGGGAGGTGAATGAAAACCTTTTCGGTAAAACGGAAAGGTTTTTTTTATGAATTTTAATGAGGGTGTTGGTGATAATGGAAAAACTCCTATATTTGCAACCCGAATTAAAGGAATGGCTTCGTAGCTCAATTGAATAGAGCATCTGACTACGGATCAGAAGGTTGGAAAGTTCTTTTTTGATGTTTTGCTTTAACATGGCTCTGTAGCTCAACTGA
>CAZRDD010000902.1:0-1569 GCA_964598675.1 uncultured Parafilimonas sp. | reverse complement strand
GGTTGCATGCAATAAACGCAAAACCTGCGAAAACAGACCATGAAAGTATAACCATAAGCACTAGGGATATTGATGGCGAAGCCGTTGAAATAAGTATTAAAGATACTGGTATAGGAATGACAGAGGAGGTTAGGCACCGTATTTTTGAACCCTTTTTTACTACAAAAGATGTTGGTGAAGGTACCGGCTTAGGTATGGCTATTGTTTTTAAAATTATTGAGAAGCATCATGGAAAAATTGATATAATTTCATCAGTGGGTAACGGTGCAGAATTTATTATAACTTTACCGTACACGCAGCCATTATCTTAAACTATTAACTACAATATCCCGAATGAGCAGCCAGGAAAAAAAGATTAAGGTACTTTACATTGATGACGAAAAAAATAACCTGTTATCCTTCCAGGCCAGTTTTCGCCGTATGTACCATATAATTACCGCCTCTTCAGCGGCTGAGGGTATGGGTGTGCTTAGTAACGAAAAAGTACACATTATTATAGCTGATCAGCGTATGCCCCAGTCAACCGGGGTGGAGTTTTTTCAGATTATACGTAATGCTTACCCCGACCCTATACGTATACTTTTAACTGGTTATACCGATGCTGAAGCCATTATTGATGCGATAAATAAAGGCGAAATATACAGGTATATAAAGAAACCCTGGGATGCATTTGAGTTACAGAACGCAATACAAAATGCTTACGAAATTTATAATACACGCCTGCTGCTGAAGCATAAAATATTTGAGCTTGAAAAAACCAACGATGAGCTAAACCGCTTTGTATACAGTACCTCGCACGACCTCAGGTCGCCATTGGCATCGGTTATGGGTATTCTCAATCTGGCCAAGATGGAAAACTCCGTTACCGACCCCAATAATTACATGGGCATGATTGAAACCTGTGTTAACAGGATGGATGTTTTTATTCAAAAAATAATAGAGTATTACAAAAGCATAAGGGTAGAAGATGAAAATAATAATATTGAGTTTATAAAGCTCATCAGCGAAAGCGTAAGTATTTGCAGGATGCAAAACCCTAATATTGATTTTACACTAAGTATTGATCAGCCTGTTCCTTTTTATAATGATGCTTTCCGCATTTCTGTTATTCTGGATAACCTTATAAGCAATGCCGTAAAGTACCAAAAGCAAACAGAAATAAGCCCTGCGGTTAAAATACGGGTGGCTGTTAATGAAGATAAAGCTGAAATTGAAATAGAAGATAATGGCATTGGTATACTGGAGCAGCACCTCAATAACATCTTTAAAATGTTTTTCCGCAGCAGTAACAATGTTACGGGCCTTGGCATAGGGTTGCACATTGTAAAGGAGGCCCTTTCCAGGCTTGGGGGCGAAATATCTGTACGCAGTACTTATGGCGTAGGTACTATTTTCAGCATAGTTATACCCAACCAAACCAATGTGCCATTAACGGTAGTGGATATGGAGTAAATGGCTTTACCTTAAATTATCATCTTTGCTGTTTTGCAGCACCTGGCAAAAGGTATTGCTTTTTATACTTTTAAGGCAGTTTCGCTTTTTTGTGCTGCCTTTAGTTTTTTGGTGTTA
>CAZRDD010000901.1:0-1571 GCA_964598675.1 uncultured Parafilimonas sp. | reverse complement strand
CGTTATTTAAACTGCCGCTATAACAAGGGCAAGTGTTTGCGCCAGGCCACATGAGGGTATAAGAAAACATGGAATAATATAATGTTTGCAGCTGCCTGCTTAGTGCCTTTGCGCCTTTGCGCGAAAACTTTTCTTTTCGCGCGCAACCCTTTTTTCCGCGCAAAACCTCCCTACTTAATGCCCTCAAGCTCCTGCATGGTAAAGGTTTTCTGGCGGTCTTTGTACTGCGCGCGGGTGCGGGCAATATCCGCAGCAGTAATGGCGGCCGCCTTGTTGCCCCAGGCATGGCGTATAAAGCTTAACACCTGCGCAATATCCTCATCAGTAAACTCCTTGTTGGCACCAATGCCGGGCATATCGCCGTTAATTTCGGGGGCGGTGTACAGCTTGCCAGCCACCGTAACCGGTCCTGTTAACCCGTACAGCACAATGGGTATCAGCCTGTTTTTATCGCCCTTTACCCAGTTGCTGCCGTTAAGCGGAGGAGCAAGGGCATGCACGCCGTTGCCATCGGTGCCGTGGCAGGTTTTACATACTGTTTTAAAAATTACCGCTCCTTTGGGGTATTGTTTGGCCAGCGCATCAAGGTTGCTGTTGTTGCGGGCCTCGTCCATATCGTTCAGTACGGTTTTTAGCTGGCGGTTTATCAGCAGGCTGGTATCGGCTTTGGCACCACCGGCGGCGGTGTACCAGGCAGCCTCCTTATTGTACAGGCTGCTTATGATGGCACCGGCCACATACTGGTTGTTGGGCCAGGTACGGGCAAGCTGCTGCAGCAGCCCCTGCGCTGCGGTTGGGTTAAACACCTGTATGTAATGCGCCAGGTAGCCAATATAAGGGGCGGCAAGGGTATCGCGGGTCTCTATCATGCCCTGCAATACGGGTATAAACTGCTGGTAATTGTTGCCTTGCATAATAGATTGCAACACGCTTAACGCCTGCATACGCACCGGCCAGGCAGGTTGCCGCAGCAGCGGCAGCACCTCAGCTGGGTGCAGGGCATGCAGCCCTTCCAGCGCCCACAGGGCATGGGCCAGCGCAAGAGGTTTATCAGTACCCTGCAGCAGTTGCCGCAGGGCGGGCACTGCGCTGGTATCCTTAGCATCCACCAGCAGTTGCTGTGCCCTGTTGCGTACCCAGCCGTTGGGGTGGCTTACCAGGCCCACCAGGCTTGCCGGGCTGCCAAAACTTACCGGCGGCTGAACGGTGCCATTTACCGGCACCACTTTATAAATGCGGCCGCAGTTTAGCGGTCGCGTAAGGTTGCGCTGCTTAATCTCGTTTTTAAGGTAAGGCGTTAAATAGGTTTTGTGCTGAATAATGCCCCGGTACATATCCACAATATACAGCGCCCCATCGGGGCCCACCTGCAGGTTAACCGGGCGAAAACGCTCATCCACACTGGCCAGAAACTCCTTTTTGGCATACGCCTGCTGGCCGTTGGTAACATAGCCCTGCTGCGTTAAAATATTGCGTTTAATAAGGTTGCCCGCAGGCTCGGCCACAAAAGCGTTGCCCTGGTACGCGCTGCCAAACAGACCGCCATTGTAAATAACCGGGCCACAGGCGGC
>CAZRDD010000900.1:0-1571 GCA_964598675.1 uncultured Parafilimonas sp. | reverse complement strand
GGTACGATGCCACTTATGGCAAAAAGGGGTTGGCCAGTGTAAATATTGACAACGGGTCTGCACAAGTTTATTTTAAATATTCCCTAGCACAGGATAATTATGGCAGAATGCTTATAAGCGGTTGTGTTCAACTGTATACCGACTACAATTATTACTTCTCCGTGAGCCGTTTTTCAAAACAAGGGTTTCCCGATGCTGAATTTGGTACGGGTGGGGTGGTTACCACCTATACAGGCAGCAACCTTCAAAATAATCCAGCCAATGAAGGTATTGACGCTTTTTGTACAGACAGCAGCCAATGTTACATTGCCACAGCAGGCACACAAACAGATGGATATTTTTTAACGGCCCGCAGTATAATAGCTGCATACACCAGCAGCGGGGCGCTTGATACACTGCAGCCATCAACTATTTACCTGAATGAGAATTTTTTTGGTGGACAGTATGAATCAGGAAGCAGCGTTTTGTTTGACAGTGCCAGCAAAACCGGCTATATTATGTACCTGGCGGGCAGCGGTGGAAAAGGGGGGAATTTGGATTTTAGCCTGGTTAAACTCCAAAAAGGTACTATTACCCGGCCCGGCCCTATACTTACCCCCAATAACCGCTTTTATCTTTATCCCAACCCGGCACATACCCAGGTAAAACTAAGCTGGCTTTCTACGGCACCAGGCCGCACTGTTTACCAGGAGCTTATAGACCTTAATGGTAAAATTTTACAAATACAGCAGTTTAAAAGTGATTCGTCAGGCCAGCTTGATACCACTATTACGTTACCAAACGGTTTGGCGCGTGCCATGTATTTTGTTAAAATAATTGACGGTACAACGGTATCTGTTAAAAAACTGATGGTATTGTAGCTGGGCTGACCCTGGTTATTTGTTATGTTACTGGCAGAAATGTAGTAATAAATTACTCTTCTTCCCCGTCCAGCAGTTCCCGCTCAATTTCTTCCATCTGTACAATATCCCATGCCTCGCTTTCGGTAGGGGTAATGTTCATTACATCCAGCAGGTCCAGTTCCTCCAATTTTTTTTCAACAGAATCTTGAATTTCGCAAATCACAAAAGATGCACTACTTTCATAGAACTGTTGTTGCAGTTTCGCTAATCTCTCTGCTGCCATATCATCAACAGTATTAACATGTTTTAAGCTCAAAACAACATTTTTTATGTCGTTTTGTAGGTGGGCCGATATAACAGAAGATAGTTCTGCTGTTAAATTGTCAGATAAAACAACCGTATCTGGTGTTATAACCGCAAATTTTTCTCTGGTATCAATTTTGACCTGCATAGAAAGTATATATTATTAAATGATTAACAGGTGTGCATAATTCTTTGAGAACCGGCTTCAAAAATATTTGTTATAATTGTATAAACACACATTAAATGGATAACAACTTTTCAGCGCAGGTAAAAGAGATCATTTCGTTTAGCAGGGAGGAAGCACTGCGGCTGGGGAATGATTTCATAGGCACAGAGCATTTGTTGTTGGGATTAATTCGGGAAGGAGAAAATACAGCCATAAAACTTTTGAAACAGCTGAATGTAGATCTATATGAGCTGCGCAAA
>CAZRDD010000899.1:682-1575 GCA_964598675.1 uncultured Parafilimonas sp. | reverse complement strand
GTTCTATTTTTAAGCAACGTACGCATGGTTGTTTTAAAAAAGCTTAGAAGCATATAAAACTTTTTATAGTTGGCTGTTTATAATTGCGCTAACGGTTAAAAACGTTGGTATGCTATATCCTCATCATCCAACAAATCCGCCCAAATCTCCGTTCTACTCTGTTTTTAAACTCTTTACAGGATTCATTAAAGCTGCTTTAACTGCCTGGAAGCTGATGGTAACCACTGCAATAAACATGGCCGCCAAGCCCGCAGCAGCAAACACCCACCAGTTGATGGTTACGCGGTAAGCATAGTTTTGCAGCCACGTGTTCATGGCATACCATGCCAGCGGAAATGCCACCAGCGTTGATACGATTACCAGCTTTACAAATTCCATAGACAATAAACCTGCAAGGCCCGTTACGCTTGCACCCAGCACTTTACGTATGCCTATTTCTTTCGTCCTGCGCTCGGCGGTATAAGCAGCCAGGCCAAATAAACCAAGGCAGGATATGATAATGGCCAGAGCGGCAAATACACGGGCGAGTTTGCCAATCAACATCTCCGAAGAGAATAGCTGGTTAAACTGGTCGTCCAAAAAAGTATATTCAAACGGGTAAGCCGCGTTGTCTTTTTTCATCACTGCCCCAATTTTTGCAAGCGCCTCCGCCGTGCTTTGTTGTTGTTTTATGCGCACATACAGCAGATTAGCTTGCGGGGTATTGCAAGCAAACAGCACGGGGTCTGGGCTGCCATACATGTCGCCATACACAAAATCATTTACTACACCTACCACATGCCAGGTATATGTTTGAAAAGTGATTGTTTTGCCTAACGCACTGCCCTGGCCCATCAGTTTTGCAAAGGCCTGGGTAATAAGCACATTCATGCTGTCGGTTTTCTCATCCACAA
>CAZRDD010000899.1:0-672 GCA_964598675.1 uncultured Parafilimonas sp. | reverse complement strand
AATCGCGCCCCTCAACCATTTGCCTGCCGGCCGTTGCGATAAAGCCCGGGCTTACCGAGCGGAAGGATAGCAGCACATTGGTGTTAGGGTTTTTACCTGGCCAATTGAGCATGGTGCTTGACCCGTTGTCTCCTGTGTACAAGGTATTCATGCTGTTGAGGGCGGTATTCTCCACCACGCCAGTATTCAGCAAATCCTGCTTTATTACATCATAGTCCTTAATCATGCTGCCCCTGATAGGCATGGTTATTAAGTTGCTCTTGTTATACCCTAAATTTCTGTTTTTAATATGCTGTACTTGTTGGTATATAATTACGGTGCTTATGATAAGAATTATGGAAACCGTAAACTGCAACACCACCAATCCTTTACGCACAAATGCGGCGCTGCCGTTTTTAATCTTCATACCCTTAAACACATATACGGGGTTAAACGACGACAGGTACAGCGCCGGGTAACTGCCTGCAATAAGGCCGCAGACCAGTGTAATGCCAATCAATGCCGCAATATGCATGGGGTTGCCAAAACCTATGGAAAGCTGTTTTTGAACCAACAAATTAAAGGGCGCAATGGCGAGGGAAATGATGGCTACCCCGGCGATTACCGCCAGTGCCGACATAAACACGGCTTCCCCAATAAACCGGAGGATGAGTTTTGGTTTGCCTGCGCCCA
>CAZRDD010000898.1:0-1577 GCA_964598675.1 uncultured Parafilimonas sp. | reverse complement strand
CGGGTAGCGGCGCGAGTCGTAGGCAAAAGCACAATCAAGGCGGTGATAGGCGGGCAGCCTGTCTAAATTGCGTACGGAGTAATCAACCACCACTGTTCCGTTAATAATATACGACCCATCGGGGAAGGTGGCGGGCCTGCCTGTGGTGTACACAAAGTTTGAAGAGAAGTTCCAGCCATTGCCCAGGTTTAGCGATCCGCTCACCACAAAATTATGCGGCCTGTCTGCATTGGCCGGAAAGTACGCACCGCCATTTACCTGCTGTTGTACAAAGGGGGTAACAATTTTCTCAAACGTGCGGCTGTACGTGTACGATGCCATACCCGTTATAAGCCCTTTGTTTTTACGCACACTCAGCTCAGCCCCCCAGGCATACCCTTTTGCGGGCAGCAGTTGGGTTTCAAGTGCCGGGTTAAGGGATAGGGAGGCGCCGTTCTTGTAATCCGTCATGTTATCAATATCCTTGTAATAAGTTTCTAACGAGGTTTCGTAAACATTATCGGCAAAGTTTTTAAACAGGCCTATGGCGTATTGAGAGGCGCTTTGCGGCAGGGTGTACTGGTCGCTAAGCTTCCAGTAATCTACCGGGGTTATGGCCGTGGTGTTTGATATAAGGTGCAGGTACTGCTGTGTTTTGTTGTACGATAGTTTAATGGAAGTGCTTTTGTTTAACAGCACCCTAAGGGCCAGCCTGGGTTCAAACGCATGATAGGTTTGTATGGTTTGGCCAGAGGCGTAATGCATGGTATCGGTAATGGTTTGCAGGCTAAGGGGCAGGCCCGCCTGGTAACTGTATACGGTTTTAGCGCCCAGGTACTGGTATTGCGTAAAACGCCCGCCCAGTTGCACCTCTAAAAAGCTGGTAAGCTTGTTTTCGGTACTAAAAAACACCGACAGTTCGTTGGCGTTTTCGTTCTCCAGTGCATTGTGGTTGATGATGGAAGATGCCCCCACCGGCGTTATTTCGCCGGGCGATACGGTGTAATGTGTAAAGCCGCCGCCAAGCATAAGTTTTTGATCGGGGTTGATGTTGTAATTAAGGGTGGCCTTAGCCTCCTTTTGCTGTACGGCTGATGCCAGTGTAAAACCATATTGCTTGCTAAGGCCGTTTATGCTGGAGATGTATTTGCTAAAATCGCCCAGCAGGGTAAAGGTAACATGCCTGCTGATATTGCTTTTCCATTGCAGGGAGCCGATATAGTTTTTCCAGGAATAGGAGGTATCGCCAGGAAATTTGTAGTTATCATAGCTGTTATAAAAGGTGGCGTTAATGCGGTTATTCTCGTTAGGCGTATACGATAGTTTAACAATGGCATCGTAATAAAAAGCATTGCTGTTGTTTACATCGCCGGGAAAAAGGTTCATCATTACTTTGGGGTAGGCAATACGGCCACCGGCCATTATGGTAAGTTTCTTTTTTACAATAGGGCCGTTTAAAAAAAAGTGGCTGCTTACAAAGCCGGCACCGGTATTGTACCGCATACTATCAGGGTTGCCTGTTTTAATATTCAGCATCATAAATGATGACAGCCTGCCGCCCAGTTGTGCGGGTATGCCTGCTTTATAAAAATTAACAT
>CAZRDD010000897.1:0-1577 GCA_964598675.1 uncultured Parafilimonas sp. | reverse complement strand
TATACCTGCCGCTGTTACCCGATATTAAAATACTGTTGCGCTTTAAAGATAAAACCAGTAAAACACTGTATAAGTTTTATGGTTTTATAGGCTCGTTCTGGAAAGGGTCGGCCGCGCAGTTTAAGCTTAGCGAAAAATCAATAAACATACTTTGTATCACCATTATACCCGTTGCATTTTCAATACACACTGTTACTTCATGGTTGTTTGCAACAACCTACCGCCCCGGTTGGGACAGTACCAATTTTGGTGCTTACTTTATATCCGGTGCATTTTTGGTAGGTGCTGGCAGTGTTATGGTTGCCATGTATGTTTTTAAAAAGGCATATCACCTGGATAAATATATCACCCCTATGCACTTTGATAAAATGGGGCGCATAGTAGTACTGCTGGCTTTACTGTACCTGTACTTTAATATAAACGAATACCTGGTGCCAGCTTTTAAAATGAAAAAATCGGAAGAAGCGCATCTCAACGGCCTTTTTGCTGGTGAGTATGCACCGCTGTTTTGGTTTGCAATTTTAGTGGGTATGATTTTACCAATTATTATTCTGGTGTTTAAAAAAGGCAGAAAACCTTTGCCCGCATTTATTGCTGCCATAATGGTGGTGGTTGGTGCCTGGTTTAAACGTTACCTTATAGTTACACCTACACTGTTGCATCCTTTTTTACCAATGGCAAATGTGCCGGAAAGTTACCGCCATTACTTTCCAAGTTGGGAGGAGTGGGCCATCGCACTCGGTTCGCTTGCAGGCGCTATGTTGGTGATAACTATTTTATCGCGGATATTTCCCATCATTCCTATTGAAGAAACTTTAACTGAACAACATGAAACTGCTAAATAAAAAAATTGCTGCATTATTCCTCGCCATGTTCATAATGTTTGGCATGCATGCGTTTTGCCAGGATGCAAAAAAGGGTGATTTGAGCATTGCTGTTGGTTACTTTTTAAGCAACAACAAGCTGCCTTATGTACAGGTAAAAGTTAAAACCAAAGTTGATGGGCGGTTTAAGCCTGTTGGCGATGTAAAATTGAAATTATATTTAAACAAAGAAGATGCTGGTGCGCTGATAGGCGAAGTGGTAACAAACAGCAAGGGCGAAGCCGCTTCGGTTATTCCGCCTGCGTTAAAAAACGTTTGGGGTGCAACAACCGGCCATACTTTTGTTGCAAGTTTTGCAGGTAATAAACTGTATGCCGCCACCACAGGCGACCTTACCGTTACCAAAGCAAAAATTGTAATAGATACCACTGCCGACAGAAAAGTAACTGCAACAGTTTTTGAAATGAAAGACAGTGGTTGGGTGCCTGTAAAAGGCGTAGAGCTTAAGATTGCCGTTAAACGCCTTGGTGCAGACCTGCCCGTAAATGAAACGCCAACTTTCACCACCGATTCTACCGGCCAGGCCTCTGCCGATTTTAAACGTGACAGTATTCCAGGCGATGCAGCGGGTATTATTACACTGGTTGCCAAGATTGAAGACAATGATCAGTATGGCAATATTTCAGCAGAGAAAGCCGTGCCGTGGGGAGCTAAATTTGTTGCCGTTAATAATTTTGACCGCAGAACCCTTTT
>CAZRDD010000896.1:0-1584 GCA_964598675.1 uncultured Parafilimonas sp. | reverse complement strand
ACACACCCCGATTGTACCGCCAGGATTACTGCCCTTAAAAAAATTACAGCAGGTTTTGATACTGCTGCCAAAAAAAAGTTTGTAGTAAGCGAAGATAAATTCAGGCAGTTGCAAAGCCTGTTTCCTTATGAAGAAACGAAATATTATTATGATGCAAAACTATATTCCCGCTGCCTGTACGAAGCATTGAAAATATTGGATAAGGATACCGCTAATGCTTTTGCTATAACTATTACAGGCCAGGTTTTGAATGATATTTATGCAACCGCCAAAGCACATACCTTACATAAATATGTTGATGTACCGGCTGCTGGTTACACAGATGGTTACAATACGGTGCTGCAGCTTTTGCAGAATGCCTATACCGATGAAATTGCGGGCCTTAATTATTATTTTTTAAAAAAAAACCGGCAAAAACTTACAACCTACCCAATGTTTGAAGCAGCATTTTTACAAGCTGCAAAAAACATGTCGCAATAAAATCTAGCCAATAAATAAAACCAATAAATAAAAGTACATGCGTTTAAAAACCCTGTTGTTTGCTTTAATTACAACACTGGCCGCCATTACTGCAATGGCGCAAAACAAGCCACTGAGCATTGAAAATGTATACAAGATTTATCTACAGAACTCTGGCCCTATAATGGATAAAAACCAGGTAAAAGGCTACTACCTATTTTACCAAAGTGATAAAGTGGATAAACACACCAATGAATACACATTGCAGATACTTGACCAGAACCTTAACAAAGTAAAGGATGTAAAATTTAACGATGATAAAAATGTTGACCTGCTTGAAGCAGCCTTTAATGGCGGCAGCCTCATTTTTCTCTTCCATAACAGCAAAGAAAAGCTGCTTGTATCTAAAGTGTTTGACCTGAACGGACAGCTAAAATTCAGCTACGAAAAAGAGCTCGACAAAAAAAGCGAGAATTTTATTGAGACCTACGAAAAGCAACATACGGATGATTATACCAACCAGCAAATTTTTAGCCTGGATGATAAAGGCTTTGCCTTGGTAATACCATTGCGTGATGGCAGGCTGCAAACGTATGAAGTAAATTACTACGGCTCAGACACAAAAAAATCATGGACATACGACTCTGAGGGCGATGATAGGTTTACAATAGCCACCTACCTGGGCAATACAGACAGTGTAATAGTGCTGGAAGTGTTGAAAAAAGAGCATTTGTTAAGCAGCAAAGTTACTTCAACTATAGTGGGGCTAAATTTCGCCACCCATAAAAAGGTTTTTGAGATTGATGATTCGCAGGATACCTACAAATTCGTACCACAAAACAGCGTTAAACTGGCCAATACAGGAAATGTTATGTTGATGGGGTCTTATTACGATAAAACCTCTAACATTTTAACTGATTTCAGCCTTGGCCTTGCGATATATATTGTAAACCCGGAAGGAAAAGTGCTCTCAAAAAGCTATAATTCATGGGCGGGGGACATAGGTAAATTTTTACCGATGAATGAAAAAGGCAAAATTGACGATATCGGCTTCTTATTTTTTCACAACATTATACAAACGGCAGATGGTAACATTTTTGCCGTGGGTGAAGGCTACAAAAGAAC
>CAZRDD010000895.1:0-1585 GCA_964598675.1 uncultured Parafilimonas sp. | reverse complement strand
AAAATTTAGGCAACCCTTTTATTACAATAATGGGATTGAACGACGACAGGAACAATGCGGGGTAGCTTCCTGCAATTAAACCGGTAATAAATGTAAGTACTATTATACTTAACCAAAAAACACCATCGCTAAACGGAAAAGAAATGTGTTTTTGTGTAAGGCCGTTAAAAAGGGGCAATAAAATTAAAACGAGCAGCAATGCAAGTACCACAGATAAAAAGGTAAGAAAAATGGCCTCGCCCAAAAACTGGCGTATTAACGAGAAACGGATGGCGCCTGCCACTTTACGAATACCAATTTCCTTAGCCCGTTTTACTGAACGTGCAGTGGTAAGGTTCATAAAGTTTATGCACGCTATCAGCAGAATAAAAACAGCCACCAGGCTAAACAAGTTTACATATTCTATACGGCCGCCATCAAGCACCCCGGCAGGCGAAAAATGCGAGTGCAGGTACATATCATCAACACGCTGCATACCCAGTTGAATATGAAAACCTTTGCCCTGGTCTTTATTATACCCATCTAAAAATTTGGTTATCTTATTCTCAAACGCAACGGGGTCTGTACCTGCTTTAAGCATTACAATTGTTTGCGGGCCGTTGTTACCCCACTCCTTCGCCCAGTCGTTGTCTTCTAAAAATGCCTGCCAGCTCATAAGGTAGTCAAACTTGGCAGACATGTTCTCCCCAGGGTCTTCAAAAACCGCAGAGACAGTATAGTTTTTACTGTTTTGATAGCGGATGGTTTTACCAATGGCTGCCTGCGGGCTGCCAAAAAAATCATTCGCCATCTTTCTGGAAACGGCTATTGATACCGGCGTATTTAAAGCATTGGCTGCATTGCCCTGCAGCAGCTTATAGCTGAATATTTTAAAAAAATCAGCACCAGCATGGTTGCCTTTTTCTTTAATTATTTTCTCCCCGTATTGAAAAGTAGATTCATCATTCCACGCAAACCCGCTTGAATATTGCACCTGGGGCATAACCCTTTTTATTTCATCGGGCAATACACCAGGTGTTGAGTGAAAAGCATCAATCTTGTTATCATAATACTGCCGCTCGTAAATGCTGTATACCTGGCTGGCGTTTTTGTTAAACTTATCCATGCTACGCTCATCCATTACCCATAACATTATCAGCAGGCTGCAGGCCATGCCTAATGCAAGCCCGGCAATATTAATTACTGAAAATATTTTATTCTTCCACAGGTTTCGTAATGCAACCAATAAATAGTTTCGTATCATCAGTTAATTTTTTAAGTTATATTTTTTATTACTCTCCTGTACTGCTAAAGGTTACTTTATTCAACATTAAAATGTGTTGCCCAATAGTATTTTTTACTATGCTGATTGTATTAAACATAGCTGCCGCAACAGCAACATAATTTACATATAAAACAACTCAACGGCTGTGCCAATGTTAAAAAGCCCTGCAAATAAGGGTTTTAGAAATTACCTGTTTTAAGAGGTGTACGAAAACGGACACTTATTGTACGAAATCGTACGTAATTAAAGAGAAAACCGGAACGAAGGCTTGTGTTGCAGCCTGTATGGATTGATTACTTACTTAGCCATCCAGGTGTTACC
>CAZRDD010000894.1:0-1586 GCA_964598675.1 uncultured Parafilimonas sp. | reverse complement strand
TAACAACAATATACCAGATGGCACCCCAGCAGGGGCTGGGCAAGTTGCAGAAACAATTTTAAAAAACTACCTGTACAACAGCACTTTGCCGCAGGATGTAGCAAAGCTTTCAACATTTGCTATAAATATTTTTTTAACAAAATTGCTTATTTTTTTAATGCATAAAAAGCCCTCCGCCTTACACATGCTTTTACAAACAGGCGAGCATGTTGCTGCTAATGGCATAAGGTTGCATTACCTTTTTAACAAAGGGGTTGATATTGAGCAACGTGCAGTTCTTTCAGTATTAAACAATTTTATTGAGCCTGATATAATAAGGGTTTTAAAACCGGTTGCAAACCATAATAATAAAAGTAAAACCCTTAAACATTTTTTTGATGAATTGCGTAACAACAGTGGCGGCAGCAAACCAGCTAACTTGCACAACCTAATAAGCCAAACACCAACACTGGCTTACTATTTACACCCTTATTTGTACGAGCAGGAAATAATTGAACTTACCGCACTAAACAACCTTAACAGCAATGCTTTACACTGGCTGCAGCCCATGCAGGCAATGCTAAACAGCCTTGTATTACCAACCGCTGTAATTACCGAAATTGAGCAGCAACTTACGTTTTACACCGCTGGTATTAAAAACGCGTTACTGCCAGTAAGCAGTTTTACCCAATTTATGGCATCTTTTTTAAGCCATTTGGATAAGCAGAACACTAAACTGCTAACGCATTTGTACCCTGCATTGCTTAACATGGCCGATAAACATGGTAACGTAAACCATTTTATAAAAAATGAATTGGACGTATTTAAACAAATGCTGTTGCAAGGTATGGCCATACACAAAAAAAACACGCTGTTAAACATGCCCGTATTGCAACAACAAAATGTACCAGCCTTAAGTAAACCTTCCGGCAGCAACCAGCAACAGGCTATAGCTGCACCGGAACCTAAAAAAATTGTTTATCCCAAATTATTGCAGGAGGATACAACAAACCACTACCAAAAAATGTATATTGCCAATGCGGGCATTGTGTTGCTGCACCCCTTTATAAGTGTATATTTCTCAAAGCTTTTACTGGTGCAAAACGGGCAGTTTGTTACCGATGAAGCAAGGCAGCGGGCTGCACATTTGCTGCAGTACGTAGCCTATGGCACCACACAGCACCCCGAGTACTTGCTGCCTTTAAATAAAATTTTGTGTAACATACCACTGCAACAGCCAATTGACAGCATAATAGAGGTTACTGAAACTGAAGCCGCCATTACCGAACAATTGTTTGGTGCAATAAAACAACAATGGAGTAAATTACAAAACACTTCGGTGGAGGGGCTAAGGCAGTCATTTCTGCAGAGAGAGGGCATACTAACCCAGGCTGATGATGGCTGGAACCTGCGGGTTAACCAAAAAGCCTACGATATTATTTTGCAAACCTTGCCATGGGGCTTAAGCCTGGTAAAATTTGCATGGATGGATAAAATACTTAATGTAGAATGGGCATAGATACAAGTAAACTTAATGCGATACGGCTTACCGCCGAAATGCAATGGCTTGCAGAGGTGATTGATATCCGCCTGAAGCTATACCATAA
>CAZRDD010000893.1:0-1586 GCA_964598675.1 uncultured Parafilimonas sp. | reverse complement strand
AGCTTGTGGGCTGGTTGTGGTTGTTAGTGGTGTTGGTTTATCTAACTTGTTATTTTTTACCTCGTGCTTCAATCAACTACAAATCACAAACTATAAACTACAAACTTTCTTACGGCTTTTAGCCGCTTCCGGCTGCGCTTGCCGTTTGCCTTACTTTTTTCTCTTGAAAGAAAAAAGTAACAAAAAAGTTATTTCGGTTATTAATGTCTTTTTCAATGGTCTCAATGATGTGCTTCGCAGTTCAAGGCGAAACCCGAACGCTCCGCGCGTTTTCGCCGGGCCAGCGCCTCCCCCTGTGTAACAGCGTATGTGTTTACTTTTTATCACGTTGCGTGATACGTTGGTGTCAACACGTTTATGTTTGGGAGGCTGATAGTTGCGCCGTTTCATCGTAACCTAAACTCCCGTTTCAGGTTAGCTTGTGAACTGGTTGCGGTGCTAGCGGTGTTTTTTTCGTGTAGCATAGATGATGGTCAATTCATTGATAATTGGTTCTGTTATTTGGTGAGTTTAAAAAATTTCCCAGGTTTCAATTTTTTGCGTATATTTTTACATATTACACTTAATTTAAAAAAATAAAAATGGAAAAGATTCAAATCGATTTGGCCAGTGTTGTCGAAGTTGAGATTCGTGGAAGGCAGATGGTTGCTAGTTTTCTCGTCGGTGTTGCAGTAACTATAGCTGTCATTTATATTTATCGGCGAAGGGCGGCGAGCTTGATTTCGAAAAACAAAAAGTATAATTTATTGTTTTAAAATGTCGCTTTACTATTTGTGTGTAAAGTTTACGCATAGCAAATACTAGTGATGTTTTTCTAGGCAACTATGTAATGGTAAATGGTTTGTTTACCATGGTAAACAACTACAAACTCTTCTCCCCGTTGTTCAATTGTTAATTACTAATTGTTAATTACTAATTACGCCTAAGCGATTTCGATATGGCTGCATAACCTTCGTCTACGGCTTGTTTGGCGGCGCAGGCGGTGGGGTGTACCGTTCCGAATATTTTATATCCGCCCTGGGTTACTTCTATGTTACAGCCTTTGTAATAAATGTACGGCATGGCTTTGCTTAAACTGCTTAGTAAAGGGTTGCTTGTTGTCACTGGGGGGTGGGGTTGGGGTTGATTTTTTTGGTTACGCTGGTGCTGGTTGGGTTAGTCTTCCACACTTTCTGCGGTGGCTTGTATGTATGGGCTTTGCTTGCGGGCTTCGGCCAGGGCACGCAGGGCTTTTACCTGCTTATCGGCTGCGCCAAAACGTATGTAAATAGTATCTTGTATAAACAGCTCGCAGCATTCTACCTGCTCAATAGTGTTGCTGCTGTTTATCCAGCGGGTTACTGTTTCGGTTGCTTGCTCAATAGTGAGTTTCATAAATTGCATTTTTTTTAGTATTTTTTTTGTCGTGATTTTATTAAATACAAACTTTGTTAGTTGATTACCTTTACATCTGCTGCCATCAACTACAAACTACAAACTATAAACTACAAACCTTCTTCAGCTTCTTGCTTGCTGCGGCTGCGCGGGCCGTTTGCCTTACTTTTTTCTCTTGAAAGAAAAAAGTAACAAAAAAGTTCAAGGCGAAA
>CAZRDD010000892.1:0-1588 GCA_964598675.1 uncultured Parafilimonas sp. | reverse complement strand
TGAATTTGGTTGTATTCGCCCACCTTTGGCATTACAAGGTTGTAAAAATCTAAAGCTGTTGGTTCCTTAAATGCGGCTTTAAAATAAGATTTGCTTTCATAAATACTCCCCTGCTCCCTTAATTGTTAAACAAAGAGTCCTCGGAAGATTTCATAATAACCAATTTCTGCCCGGTATGTGCTGCGTCAGCCCTCTGTATTACGCCATATTAACCGTTACCGAAACAATCTTTACACACCTTAAAAATACTATCCTCATTTATAAACTTAACCCTGTTACTAAATTACTACAAAAACGCTATGGTTAATACAAAACTACTTTGGTGGTTGTAATACCAACAACTGAGGGATTGTCAGACAGCCTGCTGCGGCAAGTGCCGTTCAGAAACCGGCTATTACACCTCCAAAGAGGTGCTAAAGCTTAACCCTTGAAAAAGCGGGACCTTTTTTTCCTAAAAAGCTTTTTAGCGGGGAGGGTATCATACTTTTTATTTTTAAAAACACAATACTTGTAAGGGCACACTATTTTTAGCTTAAGGCTAAATATGCTTCACCCCTTCCAATCCCGGAATGAAAGGTTGTTTTTTGCGCGGCGAAATATGCCGGATAAAAGATATAAGGTTTCTTCGTAGAATTACCTCATACTTAATTTCATCATTAATGTAATTAAACTTGTTTGACTTATATAAGTCGTTTACCCTTTTAAAACCTTCCTTATGTAAGAAGGCGTATAAAATTGAAGTATCTATTTTATTAATATGGAAGCTGATATGAACTTCGCTTACAGCATAGTCATTGAATATATAATAAACCATTGTATCCCTAAAAGACTGGTAGTAGGCTTCAGGCAAAACAGAAGTATCCTCCCCAATATTATTTCTTACCACAAAATAACCATAAACAGGCATATCCTGCCTCGTGAGTAACCTTTGTTTAAAAATAGAACATCTTGTCGTATCTTGACAATAACCTTTGACTAAAATCATCAAGAAAAGAAATCCTATTTTACTAATACGCGCAAGAAATTCAAATTTCATAGATTAATTTTTTTATTCAGAAGGGACAGGCTTATACTGTCTTTTTTTTTTAATATTCATCTGCATACAAATCTTGTAGATGCCAAATGGTACACCCTTTTTTGCTGAACCTTCAGCATCCTGGCCTACTGGCAAAAGCTATTCGCAGGCAAAACAATAAGGCTTATTTTTGATGGAAAAGAGAATTGATAGCATACTTGAAAACGTTTACAATCTTATAATCGCCGTTGTTTTATTTTAGGGCCAATGCTATTTGATAATATCAATCGAAAGCTTTATTCCAAGCCATTGCAAAAGCAATATATAGCAAAAAAAACACGGTGTGAAAATATATTATATCCACTTGGCGCATTAGACTTAGACTTATTTCCATTTTCTACCATAACAATTGCTTTAATATTTCGCTCTGAAGCAACAATCACATCCTGTCGCTGAGTGCCTCCTATATTATTTATATTTTCTGAATAACTTACCGTTGCCTTTGTTATACCCCCACAACCATTTATGTAAACACTTACGATCGAAAGACCCCAAACCCATAATTGTAAATCT
>CAZRDD010000891.1:0-1588 GCA_964598675.1 uncultured Parafilimonas sp. | reverse complement strand
TTGTTTTCATCGGTTTCTAAGTAAATTTTGTGCTTCAGCTTGTCTAACGCTTTATCGTTAAGCATGTTATCGCAACCAGGCCGCGCAAAAACGGGGGCGGCAGCGGCATTGTTACTTTGGTTGCCTGCACCGGGCACAACGGCCTGGTTATTGGCTGCAGCTGCCGTGCTTTTTATGGCAGGGGCGGCAGCGCCGGATGTGGCATCTGTGGTATCGGCCTTGCTGGTGGCCGGGGCTGTGGCCGCACTATCTTTATTAAAAAACGGGTTGCCCAGGGGCCTGTTTTCCGTGGTATCAATAAGTACCTGCTGGGCTGTATCGGCTGCAGCAGGGTGTGGCGGCTGTTTTTTAATTGCGGCAAGGCTGTCGCCGCTGTCAGTGGGCGGCACTGTTACTGTTGGCGCTGGTGCTGTTACCTTGCTGCTGTCTGCGCCAGCTTGCTGCGGCTGCTTATCCGTTACCGAAATGTTTTTTGCCGTTAGTGTTGTATCTGCAACAGGGGCTGCCTTGGCCACCGCAAGTGTATCGGGCGTATTGTTATCTGCTACATCGGTGCTGGGTATAATTACGTGTATGGTATCGCCACCGGTGCTGTTAAAATCAACAAACACCATTTCGGTGCCGCCTTTTACATCTTCCTCCCTGGCCTTTATAATGCCTTTGGTGGCTGGTACATAGGCGATATTTTCGTCAGCAGGCACCTGCGGCAAACTGGTATCGTACCCATCGGGCAACTCGGGCTTATTGCTGTACACCCAGGCGGTGGGGGTAAGCAAATCGGGGTCGTTTGCTACCTGGGCCAGCATGTGCGCAAAATCAATTTGCTGCACTTCCGCTGTATTGGCAGGCTGTACTGCGGCCACTTTTACGGCGGCCAGCACTTTGCCGCTTTTTACATTACGCAGCACCCAACCGGCGGCACCCAGGTTTTTAAATATATACGTTTCATCTTGCTTACTAACCGTGCAAATAAAGGTTTGCGGGGCTATTTTTTGTGCGGCAGAACTTATTACCAGGGTGTACGTACCGGCAGAAAGGCTATTGATGCGTAATGCACCGTTTTTAGCAGCACTAAGGTTTACACCATTAATATTTAGGGTGTATGGCTGCTTATTATCGCTTTGTATGGCAATAAAATGCTGTGCGGCGGCACCGGCAGCGGTTGCTATACAACAGCTTATAAAAAACAAACGGGCTAACAGGCTTCTTTTCATTTATCGCGCACAATTTAAAACAAAACTACATTAATCACGCAAAAACGCTGCCAGTTAAAGGGCTGCGCCTGCTTTTTCGTATTTAATAGCCTCCGCTGCGCGGGGGCTGCTTCATTTTGAAAATTTTCAAATTGCCTAATTTTTAAAGGTGGCTGGCTGTTTTTATTGTGCTTCCACCAACTGCAAACCTTCTTCGCTTCCACCAACTACAAACCTCAAACTACAGACTACAAGCCTTCTTCCGCTTCTTGCTTGCCTTTTGCCTTACTTTTTGCCCTGATACGAAAAGTAACAAAAAATTATTTCGGTTATTAATGTCTTTTCAATGGTCTCAATGATGTGCTTCGCAGTTCAAGGCGAAACCCGAACGCTCC
>CAZRDD010000890.1:0-1589 GCA_964598675.1 uncultured Parafilimonas sp. | reverse complement strand
TATTACACCTTGCAGCAACGGGGTTATAGCCCTTACCTCTGCCCCAACAGGCGGCACAGCTGCTTACACCTATGCATGGAGTACAACGGGTGGCGCGGCCGCAGGCCTTAGCAACACAACAAATACACAAAATACAACCGCCACACCAACTACAACCAATACCAGCCCAGGTTATACCTACAATGTGCTGGTTACTGATGCCAACGGCTGCACGGCCACTGCCAGCACAACAATAAAAGTTACCATAAACAACTCGTTTAACTCACCTGCCGTTAATACGCCCGGTGTGTCAAATAACTATCCCTATTGTTCGGGGGGTACTATTACGCTGTCAAATTATTATTCCGGTGGCACAACCGGGCCCTACAGTTATGCATGGAGTGGCCCCGGAATTATTGCATCCCCAACCGGTACCAGTTCATCTTCAGGCAGCTTTGGCAGTACTACCGCAGTTTATACAACAACTACTGTTACAAAGGCTAATTATGTTTTTACTGTAACCGATGCTAACGGGTGCAGCAACAGTGCAAGCGCATATGCAACAGTAAATCCTAACCCTGTACCAGTAATAAGTGCTTTTGCAGGCACGCTTTGCAATGGGCAAACAACCGATTCTATTTATACAAGTGTTTCGGGGGCTTCCGGCGCGTATGACAATTTTAATATTAACAACGGCATTTACAGCAATTACAATACAGCACCTTCATCGCCATTGGCCACAAGTGTATTTACTTCTAATGGTACTTATACAGTAGTGTATACCGTGCAGGATGCTTCATCCCAGTGCCCTGGTTCGGCCCAGGTTACTATAAACAAAACATCTTCTGTGCCACCCACACTCAGCGGCCTTTCTTCGGGCAGTACGTGTACCGCCAGCGCAAGTTACTCCTCTGCCTTAACGGGAACGATTTCTGGCGGAACGGCACCTTATAACTATTCCTGGGCGGGTACAGGTGCCAGTGGCACAGGCACAGGCACTACGGCAACCGGCACCGCAGCACCAGGCGCAGCGGGTACTTATAACTATGTGCTTACGGTTACAGATGCTAATTCCTGCATTGTTACACAATCTACATCCTACACATTTAAAGCCGCACCTACGGTTTCGGCCCAGGCATTAACTGCAGCTTATTGCGGCACATCATCTACCGACCAGTTGTATGCAATTGTATCGGGCGGCAGCGGAACCTATAGCAGCTACGCTTGGACAAGCTCGGTTAAAAGCTCCCCTGGCAGTACCAGCCTAAGTTCAACTTCCATATACAACCCGGTTGCATCAATTTCAGGGGCCAGTACATCCTCCAGCTTTCAGTACAACGTTACAGTAACCGATGCTAACAGTTGTACCGGCACTGCCAGCACAACAATAATACCCGTAATAGCAGCACCGGTTGTAAGCAGTGTAACAGCAACACCTGCAAGCCAATGTGCTTTATCAGGCAATACAATTTCGCTTTCGGCCTCTGTAAGTGGCGGTACGCCATCATATAATTATTCGTGGACGGCACCTTCCAACTCAACTGTTACTCCTACAACCGGTACAGCATCTGCCTCTGGCACTTTAACAGCCAGTGCAACGGCCACCGTAT
>CAZRDD010000889.1:0-1593 GCA_964598675.1 uncultured Parafilimonas sp. | reverse complement strand
ACAGTTCTGGCCCGCTGCACATTTTTGTAACCAAAAATCTGTCCTGCTCTGTGGGTACAATACCATGCTTCGCCAGGGTTGCAAGCATTGTTTTTTTTGCAGCGGTAAGTGCAGTTTTATTTTCAATGTTAACTATAACGCCACCAACATCGCTTTTATGGGTAATTGCCGCAGATTGTATTTTTAATGCTACCGGGTAAAAATCTATCCAAATATCTTCTTTCAAAGCAACCACCTTGTAAGGGGCTGTATTTATCTGGTGAGCCTTCAACCAGTTGTATATTTCATATTCCAGCATATTAAATGGTATTGCTTTTAATAAAAACGATTGTTATGGCTGGTAAAGCTCACCAACTTTGTGCCCCCCTATGCTGACCCCTGTTACTGGTAATAATGATTGTTATCACCACCAAACAAACTGCTTAAAACATAAAAAAGATGAGGGCTGCCACCGCACAACTATACTTTAATGCCTTAACGGGCGCGATGCAGAAAAGTTGATGAAAATCATATTTTCCGCTGATGAAGGGCATAAGGTTGCCACATACGTGGAGATACCTTCATGCGATGAACAATACTCCACATGACATTACTTCCCCTCCTAACCTGGTAAGTCATAGCGAAGGGACGGGTTCTGTCAGAAAGCAACACCCGGTATACCTGGATATGTTGCCCCCCTGTAACCATGCCTGCCCCGCCGGTGAAAACATTCAGGCCTGGCTTTCGCTTGCACAGGCGGGCCGTTACGAAGATGCCTGGCGTGTAATTATGGACGATAACCCGTTGCCTGCGGTTACCGGCAGGGTATGTTATCACCCCTGCGAAGGCGGATGTAACCGCGCGCACATTGATAGTGCCGTAAGCATACATGCCGTAGAACGTTTTTTGGGGGATGAAGCTTTAAAAAAGAATTGGAAACCGGCTGCCAGTGCAGCATCAACCGGTAAGCGGGTACTTATAGTGGGTGGTGGCCCCAGCGGGCTTGCCGCTGCATACCACCTTACCCGCATGGGCCATTATGCCGAAATACACGAGGCCGGGCCTGTGGTTGGGGGCATGATGCATTTTGGCATACCGGCCTACCGCCTGCCACGCAGGGAGCTGATACTGGAAACAGACCGCATAAGGCAAATGGGCGTAACAATACTGCTCGACCGCAAGGTGGAAGATATATGGACGGAGAAAAGGCAGGGCAACTTTGATGCTGTGTTTATTGCCGTTGGGGCGCACCTGTCGCGCAAAATTGATATACCCGGCAGGGAAGCTGCCAATATACTGGATGCGGTAGCCTTTTTAAAACAGGTGGAAACAGGGGCTGCCCCTAAGCTGGGCAGGCGTGTGGCTATTTACGGTGGTGGCAACACCGCTATGGATGCTGCCCGTACCGCCAAACGCCTTGGTGCCAGTGAAGCAATGATTATTTACCGCCGCGACAGGGAACATATGGCAGCACACGACTTTGAAGCGCAGGAGGCCCTGGAGGAAGGTGTTAAAATAAACTGGCTGCGCACCATAAAAGCATTGGATGGCGAAAACTTTACCGTTGAGGTGATGCGCCTTGAAAATGGCCGCCCTGTGCCTACCGGGCAGTTT
>CAZRDD010000888.1:0-1600 GCA_964598675.1 uncultured Parafilimonas sp. | reverse complement strand
GTTATTGTGCGGGTGGTGCCGCCGGTAAAAGCTTTTGCCGGTAATGATACCAATGTGGTGGTTTATCAACCCTTGCAGCTTACTGCTACCGGCGGTACTTATTACACCTGGGTACCCTCTACCGGGCTGAATAACCCAGGCATATATAACCCGGTGGCACTTTATACTGGTAACGAAAATGATTCAATTACCTATACTGTAAAAGTTGCTACCACAGAAGGCTGTGCCGGGTACGACAGTATTACCGTGCATATATTTAAAACAATACCCGAAATTTTTATACCAACAGCCTTTACGCCAAATGCTGATGGAACAAATGATGTATTAAGGCCAAAAGTGGCTGGTATAAAGCAGTTTAATTATTTTGAAATATTCAACAGGTGGGGTAACCTGCTTTTTAAAAGCACTAACCCTTCTGTGGGGTGGGATGGTACCATCAATGGTATTCCGCAACCGGCAGGCACCTACGTAGCTATAGCTCAGGCGATAGATTATACAGGGCGCATGATTAACAAAAAAGGCACAGTAGTGCTGGTGCGGTAAAATTGCAGAAAAAAGCCAGGCCAAATACGCATAAGCCAGCAATTACAGGCTGCCTTACATACAGGCAATAACATTATTGCTGTACAGCTTGCTTTACAGTTACGCTATTATCAATTTTTGTGCAGATTTTCAGGCGTACTTCATTCAAAATATCATTCAAACGGTTTGCCCTTGGGCAATAGGGCTTATTTTTGCGGCATGAGCAACATTATTCTTGTTACAGGGGCTACTTCCGGTTTTGGCAAGGCCATTGCAGAAAAATTTGCATCCCAGGGGTGGGATTGCATTATTACCGGCAGGCGTAAAGACAGGCTGGATGAGTTGGCGGAAGCTTTAACAAAAACATACGGTGTAAAAACACTGCCCTTGCATTTTGATGTGCAGCAACGTGAGGCTGTTTTTAATGCCATCAACAGCATACCGGCTGAATGGCAGGGCATTGATGTGCTGGTAAACAATGCGGGCCTTGCCGCAGGCAGGGATAGTTTTGATGATGCCAGTATTGACGACTGGGATACTATGATAGATACCAATGTAAAAGGGCTGCTTTATATGAGCAAGGCGGTACTACCCTTTTTTAAAGCCGCTGGCAAAGGCCATATTGTTAATATTGGCTCTACAGCGGGTAAAGAAGTATACACCAACGGCAATGTATACTGCGCCACAAAGTTTTCGGTCAATGCTATAAGCCAGGCACAGCGTATTGACTTGCTGCCGTTTAAAATAAAGGTAACTGCCATACACCCTGGTGCGGCGGAAACTGAGTTTTCGCTGGTGCGTTTTAAAGGCGATGAGGCCAAGGCTAAAGCTATTTACGATGGTTACACACCATTATCCGCCGCAGACATTGCCGATACTATTTGGTATTGTGCAACCCTGCCGCCGCATGTATGCATAAACGACCTTGTTATTACCTGCACTGCGCAGGCAAACTCCTACTACACATACAAAGGGTAGTGGTAACGCTAAACGCCAACTTTAAAGTTAACGTTTAGCGTTAAACATTAAAACAACAGCTCGTTTGGCGGGCGTATGCCAAGCAAACGAATGTAGATTG
>CAZRDD010000887.1:0-1609 GCA_964598675.1 uncultured Parafilimonas sp. | reverse complement strand
CTCAGTCGGGTCAACTCCCCTTGCAGGTGTTCAACGACATGCAACTGGTGCAGCCACTCGCTGGATAGCGATTGAGAAAGAGAGCGGATATCCTGTATGGCCTTGCCCAATATTTCCGACGCTGTTTTAAGCGAATCCGGGGTGTATTTTAAGTTACGTTCGGTAATGCCTATAAGCATTTTTGTGGTACTCAGCAGTTGGCCCACGTTATCGTGCAGCTCCTCGCTTATTTGGTGAAAGGCGTTATCCTGCACCTCCAACTGCGCTTTAATCAATTGTTTTTCAAACTCTTCCTCCATGGCTTTTTGTTTTAGCACCAGGCGGTTTTGCTGCTGACGGGAGAATATAAAAAAGGCAAGAAAAGTGATGGCCAAAATGATAATAATTACACCTGCAAAAGCAACAATCAGGGGAAGTATTTTTTGAGGGGCCTGTATTTGAAGTAGATGCAGGATGTAAAAGCAAAACATAAAAACAGGTTATATAAAATAATTGCAATGCTCTGTAATATAAAGAATATAGACTTAGCTTCCTTCATTTTCCAATACGATGGAAATGAAATAGTTGTAAGGTTAAGAAAGAAAATGCTATGAAACAGCAGGCAACCAAAACATACCCAAACCAGCGCGTCGTTCGCAAGGGAGTGATAGTCTTTTCTTAAAATCCGGTACAAGTAGCTGCAGGCAAACGCAATTATTAAAATATCGTACAACCTGAATGAATGATAATGCAACTGCCCCCAGTGAAATTTGCTTATAAACAGTACCTCTATTAATGAAAAGGAAATGCAAACCAGGGCTGCCCAGGGTATTATGCTGGCTGTTTTGTTGTTTTTATGTATGCAGTAAAACACATAAAACCATACCGGCATATCAATAAACGAAAACAGGTTATAGGGTATATTATTGTTTATGTTATGTGCGTGGCAGTAAGGCACAACAAGAGCCTCGTTTATTACCGAAACCAGCAAAAGCAACACAATAATTTTTAAATAAGCCGGGGTTATTATTTTCCATGCAACAACCCCGGCCAGTAAAGCCAACAACTCTGCAATTACCTGTATATATATCATTTAAAAAAATTGCTACAATCCGCCAGCATCGCCTATGTTGCAATAAGGCGGGCAAGGCTGGCCATAATCAAAATAAGCATTGCTTATATCCTGGTTAATGCCCGATTTTTTCTCCGTAATCGCTAAAATGGCCGTTAATGTATCTGCATAAAAAGGTGATGCAGGGTCGCTGCACTGGGTGGCACCAAACCCCTCTTTATACTTACCCAAATATACCCTAATTCCGCTCATTGGCAAACCAACGGTAATGGCGCTAACAATAAATTTAATAATATCCGGGCCAATCCAAACGCTTTTAATGGAGCCTTCGGGTAAATCTGCCCGGTAGTGGTTAATAAACTCTACGGCTTCTGCCTTGGTTATTTTGGTGTTTAACACCTTGGGAAATGCATCCATTTCCATTACTTCGCTTAAGTTGGTTACAGTCATTGTGTAGTTTTTTAAGTGTAAAAATTAATACCACAATACTCCAACAATGCAGCCCTTTGCCATACCGCGTTTTAACTTAAAAGCAGGGGGTATAAACACTTGTACCTT
>CAZRDD010000886.1:0-1610 GCA_964598675.1 uncultured Parafilimonas sp. | reverse complement strand
AGGCTGGGTATAACCCCTGCCATTTAATTAATAAAATATTTTTAGTTTTTTGCGATTGCCAATAATGCATTATGAAACATTTACCGGTTACTGACTTAGTAATTATTGCCCTGTATATGCTTGCCATGATTTTAACAGGCGTATGGTTTTCGGGCAAGAATAAAAACCCCGACCAGTTTACAAAAGCATCGGGCAAAATACCGCAATGGGCGGTAGGTGTTTCAATATATGCAACGTTTTTAAGCAGCAACACTTTTTTGGGTGTACCGGGTAAAGCATTTGGCACCAACTGGAACTCTTTTGTCTTTAGTTTATCCATGCCCATTTCTGCATTTATAGCGGCAAGATATTTCATTCCATTTTACAGAAGCACAGGCGAAATTTCTGCGTATACCCATCTTGAAAAACGCTTTGGTGCCTGGGCACGCACTTATGCAGTGGTATGTTTTTTATTAACACAGCTTGCACGCATGGGTTCTGTATTTTTTGGCATTGCATTAAGCCTGCAGGCGCTAACTGGTTACTCCATGCAATCCATTATGATTGTGATGGGTGTTATCATTATCATTTACACAGTGCTAGGTGGTATGGAAGCCGTTATATGGACAGAGGTTGTGCAAGGCATTATTAAAACCTTTGGTGCATTAATTATTTTATACTACATCGTTACAAAAATACCCGGTGGCATAAGTCAAATAATAACCATTGGCAAAGCAGATAATAAATTTAGCCTCGGCAGCTTTAAGCCAGAATTTACAACTTCAACTTTTTGGGTGATATTATTGTATGGCATTTTTATCAACCTCAATAATTTTGGTATGGACCAAAATTATATACAGCGCTACCAGGCTACATGCTCAGCAAAAGAAGCGGCCAAATCGTTATGGTTGTGCGTTAAGTTATACTTACCCATTTCCCTGTTGTTCTTCATCATCGGTTCATCACTATATGCATGGTACCAGGTACACCCACAAATGCTGGATGCTATAAAACTAAGGGCAGCTGCTGATAAATTACCGGCGGGTGCTTCTGCACAACAGTTATCAGCTTACGCAGCAACGCTAAAACCATCTGACTATGGCGATAAAGTGCTGCCCGATTTTATGGTAAATATTTTACCCGCAGGCGTAGTTGGCATTATTGTATCTGCTATACTTTCTGCAGCAATGAGTACAATAAGCTCTGGCATGAATGCCTCTGCAACTGTATTTACCTTTGATATTTACAAACGTTATATAAATAACAGTATTGATAACAAGCAAACACTACGCATTTTACTTAGTTCAACATTTGTTATGGGGGTACTTGCCATTGTAACAGGCATTGCCATGATTGGTGTAAAAAGTATTTTAGATGTGTGGTGGCTGCTGTCAGGTATTTTTGCCGCAGGTATGCTTGGCCTATTTTTGTTGGGCATTGTTAGCAGGCAGGCAAAAAACCGCGAAGCATTGCTTGCGGTAATAACTGGTATACTTGTTATTGCATGGATGACTTTTCCGCAGTTAATCCCTCAGCAATATGCATTTATGCGCAGCACATTTAATACCAATATGGTAATTGTAATTGGTACACTTACTATCTTTCTTGCAGGTATAGTATTAACAAAGCTT
>CAZRDD010000885.1:0-1619 GCA_964598675.1 uncultured Parafilimonas sp. | reverse complement strand
CAGCCCGCGCGAAAGCCAAACCAGGGCTTTCTGCCTTTCCTCTTCTGTCATTTCTTCAGGCTTCTTGTTTTCAAACTCACGGGTGTATGCAACACTGCCTGCAACACCACGGTTAAAAAATACCGAATGGGTTTTACCATATTTTGCTTCCGTTTGCAAGGGCAGGATGCAGCCTGGCTGATAGTTGAGTTTTGCAGGCTTGCCGTATACAGGTATAACATGGTATACATAGCTGTGCGCAGATTTTACAGTAAAATCCTGCCACACAAAAGACTGTACAGGGTGCTGTTCGGTAGAAAAAAGTTGCCCGTCGCCAACTTTCTTAGCAGTTTCCTTAAAATACTTAAAGCCTTTAAGGGGGAAACTTTCGTCTTCCGTTTTATCATCCCTTATAATTTCAAACCCTAAAAAATCTGGTTTATTTAAGGTCTCATCGGAAATTTTAATAGAAAGTAATGCGGCGGAAGTACCAGCAACGCCAGATACCTCAAGCCCGTTTTGGGTTACGCGGTTACGCATAGTGTTTTTTTATGGTTGTTACAGAATTATTGTTAAAGCGAATGTGTGCGAATTAGCAGATGCTATGAATTTAATCATTAGGTTTTAAAAATGCAAGGGTTGCGGCATATTTATTTAACCAAAAACATGATACTACAAATTTATTTTCCGCCCTAGGCAAAATTATCCTTGCCATGCCAGCAGAAAAGCATGGTAAAAAACTTAACTCTACAAACTTTCTCGAAAATTTTTATAAAAATTATATTATCTTAACAAGCGTTTCGATTAATGGTGGAATCTCAATCCCAGCCATTGGCAATTTCAGAGTTTCTAATAAACCAATAATTTCAATCTGAGGTGTTATTACAGCAATCTGTGACGATTTAAATCGAAGTATGAAATTTGGTGACAAATGGAAACACTTTAAACGTGCAGTGGAAATTGCAAGAGGAAAAGGAGAAAGTTATTTTGCATTGGCAGATATACACTATTGTGGAAAGAAACCGAGTACAGCCTTTCCAATATTGATAGAAAGATTGAAGACATTAAAACATCATGAAATAAATGACTATTTTGATATCATTAGCACCAATCCAGACAGTGAATCAGTTAAATCAAACGGGGATAAATGAAATTCAATTATAAAATATGGTTTTATTTTGAGGATGTTAGTGTAGCCGTTTAAATCGTAGAAAATTACAATGATAAAAAATTATAAAACTTCATCATTATACCCTCCCCCCCCAAAAAAATAACTGTTTAACAACAATACACGTTAAAAATGGCGGGTTATACAATCCGCCGGGGTTGGCCCATACGTGCATTATGGTTAAACAGTGTGTAGTACAACTGTATAATAGATTGCTGACAAAAAAAGACAACGATTCTCCCACACACGTGTACGCGCCACCTACTCAGGAAAGCCGCAAAACTGGCCGTATACGCTAAACTCGGCCATTTTAAAGGCGGCATACAGCTTTAAAAAATGGCGTTTTTCCTCAATATCAAACAAATGCTGGCCGGTGTTTAGTAAAAACACATCCATCTCGTCAATTAGTGGCTGGGGGGTTTGCTCAACATAGCTCACAATATCGTTAACAGCATCGTTTAAATGCTGGTCT
>CAZRDD010000884.1:0-1619 GCA_964598675.1 uncultured Parafilimonas sp. | reverse complement strand
CTCTTAAGTAACTTCTGCGAAGGCCGAACCGTAACGTGTTAAAAATCAGTTTGTCAGTTAAGCATTGGCGCCAATTGAAGCCCGAACTGTTTTGCCTGCTTTTCGAGCCTCTTTAGTTGGTGCTTTTTATTTTCTTCGCCATACGCCTCAAGGCTTACCGGGTTAAACATTACTTTGTCAGCCATCATTTTATAGAATATCACTGCTATTTTTCTGGCAGTAGCAGTGATAGCCTTTTTTGCACCTGCCTTATTTTTAATGCGGTGATAAAAAGCGGATAGCCAGTTTTTACTTCGCTGCACGGCAAAGGCGGCCATTTTAAATGCCTGTCCGGCTATATTTTTCTTCCTGGCTATTTTGCTGCTTATTAATTTGCCTCCCGTTTTCTTGTTGTTGGGGGCCAGGTTTAGCCATGAAGTAAAATGTTTGGCCGTTGGCCACTTACTCATATCCAGCCCCACTTCACTGAGTATCTCCATTGCCGTAGTATCGCTGATGCCAAATATTTCTGTAAGGTCTGTGCCGGTAATTTGCTGTAACATCTCCTTTGCGTTAAAATGCAGATTGTTTTTATTGCTTTTGCTGCTCTTTTTCTCTACCACGATATTTTCCTCCTTAACACTGGTTTTGTCTTTTACCAGCTTTTCAATTTGTCTGTCACATTCTATGATTTTTGAATGGTATGTATGGTATAAATCAAATGATTGCTGCAATTCAAAAAGGTATTCTTCCTTCCATATGCCCTGCAATGAGCGTTTTATATCGTCCTGGCTTGCTTTTATCCTCCCATCCACCAGTTCAAGCAAACGTTCCGGAGTTCTTTCTCCTTTTAGTATGGCGCAAATAATAGCCTGACCGGTTTTACCGGTAATATCTGCAATCACATTTTGCAGCTTTATGTTCATCAGTTCCATTGCTTTTTGCATCATTCTTATGTGTGTCGCCCCCATCTCCAGCAGGTTTTTTCTATGCCGCATATAGCTTCGCAGCGTTCTTGTAAATGCATCGGGCTGGAAGCTTGCATGCAACAAGCCGCAGCTATGCAGTTGCCTTATCCATTCCGCATCTTTCATATCCGTCTTTTTGCCTGTAACATTTTTTACATGCTTTGCATTAACCAGTATTGCTTCTATGCCTGCCTGCTCCAGCATTAAAAATAAGCTTACCCAGTAAACACCTGTTGCTTCCATCGCTACTGTTGTAACGCCACATGAAATAAGCCAGTTTACCAGCTCCTGCAAGTCTTCGGTAAACGTTCCAAAACAACGTACCGGTTTTTCTATTGCTGGGTTTACCGCTACATAATGCATTCTGCTGGCTATATCAATACCAGCCGCATTGGGGTAAAGTACGGGCAAACCCTGAACTTTTTGCTTCATACATCTTAATTTTGTTCGTGATTAATTTGTAAAGAAGCGCCGCCTGTTCTACAACAGACATATAAGCTCTTAAGCGGGGTTAGCATAGCTACCACCAAATACGGGTTGTCATTATTAGAACAGTACCAAACTTGACTACGGGCTCTGCCAGGCACCATGACAAAAAACGGTTTATGTGCGGCGCTTCTTTCTCCGCAAGTTACTTTCCCGGGTTTGGAGTTCGCTACTGCTAATCACTTG
>CAZRDD010000883.1:0-1623 GCA_964598675.1 uncultured Parafilimonas sp. | reverse complement strand
CAGCACGTACCGGCACCCGCCCCTGCAGACGACACATCGCTGTACGGCAATGTGCTTGGCTATTACAACATGGATTTGTTTGAAAGGGTTATTTTGCTGTTGGCATTAACACCACACATTATGCCCCACCTGCTGGATGTATTTTTTGTAAAAAATGCTGACTACGACCGCGCATTTACCGAATATGGCGGTACCAGGGGGCAAACGCATACCGGCTTTATACCCACCGGCGAAACAGCGGCCTTTATTTTATGCGGCAATAACCTTGAAGACCGTTTTTACCTGCTGAAAATTTTTGGGGAAGGGCATTTTTTTAGAAAATCCAACATTCTTAAACTTACGCACAGCAACACCGATGAGCCTTTTTTAAGCGGTGTAATAAATATTTCGGAGGAGTACCTTAGTTACTTTACCCACGGGCAGGCGCATACGCCCGATTTTAGTATGGGTTTTCCGGCAAAAAAACTGGATACTAAAATGGATTGGGCCGACCTTATACTGGATGCAGAAACCCTGCAGGAAATTGATGAAATTAAAGACTGGCTGCAGTATGGCGACACCCTTATGACCGACTTGAGCCTTGCCAAAAAACTAAAACCAGGGTATAAAACGCTGTTTTATGGCCCGCCAGGTACAGGCAAAACACTCACCGCCGCCCTGCTGGGCAAAAGCGCGGGGCTTAATGTGTACAGGATAGACCTATCCATGGTAGTATCAAAATACATTGGTGAAACGGAGAAAAATTTAGAAAAAGTGTTTGCCCAGGCAGAAAACAAAAATTGGCTGCTGTTTTTTGATGAGGCAGATGCACTTTTTGGCAAACGCACGCAAACCAGCAGCGCTAACGACAGGTTTGCCAACCAGGAGGTATCGTACCTGCTGCAGCGTATGGAAGAGTTTGCCGGTGTAGTAGTTTTGGCCACCAATATTAAGGCCAATCTTGATGATGCTTTTGGCAGGCGCTTTCAGTCTGTTATACAATTTAAAATGCCCGGCCCGCGGGAGCGTTTACTGTTGTGGCAGCAGGCGTTTTCAGGCAAATTGCAGCCCGAACCAGCCTTGCTGCAAAAGCTTGGCGATGTTGCCGCCAAATACGAAATAGCAGGCGGGGCCATTATTAACGTAATACGGTACAGTGCCATACAGGCACTTAAAGCAGGCAGTAACACCATTGCGTACAACAGCGTGCTGGCAGGCATACGCAAGGAGTACCTTAAAGAAGGCAAAACCATTTAAACACCCCCTACCATGACTTTAATTGAACAGGCGTTAGTATACCGCTTTCATAAAGAACGGATAAGCGAGTTTGGCGCAGGCAACAGCCGCAGCTTAGGCTGGAAGGCCGACAGCAGCCAGTTGGTGCGTTTTGGTATGCTGGAAGGCATAGGCGATATGAACGGTTGCAGCGTGTTAGATGCAGGCTGCGGCTATGGCGACCTGCGCACTTACCTGGCACCCAAATACCCCCAACTGCGTTATGCAGGTATTGATTTGCTGGAAGAGTTTATAACAGTTGCGGTTGAACGGTACGGCCACCTGCCCGATACCGCCTTTTACCTCGGCAATTTTTTGGAGGCGGAACTGCCAAACACGGATTATGTGCTGGCCAGCGGCAGCCTTAGC
>CAZRDD010000882.1:0-1647 GCA_964598675.1 uncultured Parafilimonas sp. | reverse complement strand
TACGGCAACTACACCCCGCTTGATAAGGATAACCCGGCGGTGTACAGCTACACCAGGGAACTTAACGGCAAAAAGTTTTTAATAATGCTGAACTTTAAAGGTAAAACGGCCAATGCCCATACCGGCATAAACTTAGGCAATGCAAGGCTGGTGTTGGCAAACTATGCCCACCCATCGCCGGGCGAAACGTTACAACCTTACGAGGCTGTGGTGTACGAGTTGTAAACCAACAGGGTGCTTTTTTATAAGGCAGGTTAATTATTCAACTTAAACGGCATAATTAACCTGCCCTAATTTTTAGTTGTACTGACCAGTATTAAACTTGTTATTATCATCAAGCTGTATGGGGTTGTTGGTGTACCATTTTATAAAATCATCCCATTTTTGTTTGTTGGCTGCCTTCCAGGCGTTAAAAGCATCCTCATCGCCCTTCATCAGCAGCCAGTGGTTATACGCCTCAAAATGGCCTGCTGTTTGTACCTCGTTTTGGTAATAAAAAAGTACAATGGGGTATTGTTTTATAAACTTTTTAAAATAAAAATCCAAAAAGGCTGTCCTAACTGTATCAAGGGCATCAAGGGTTATTTTTTTAGTGTTAAGGCTAACTGCAAGCAACATGCCGGGCTCGTAAACACCTGTGCCAAAGGGCATTTTAAACTTACCGCTTTTAAGGCTGTTTATGTCAATCACGCTGCTTTTGCTAAAGCTTATGCTTATTGAGGTATCACTGGTAAACGTTATCTGGCTTTTGTACGTATCGTACAGCAGCTTGCTCATTTCAGCGGTGCGTTTGCTGCCTCTTTCCAGGTTCATAAACAATTCACCATACAGCATGCCCCACACCTTTTCATCGGAGTTTAAGTATATTTTGGCAGCTCAGTAATAATTTGAGGCATGTTTGGGCGCTACCTTAATCCCGTTTTCAAACACAGCAAGGGCTTTGTTATACTCTTTCAGCTTCATCAGCACAACACCTTTTTCAAGATAGAGATAACCGGCGTTGGCAAACTTTTTAAGCCCGGCATCATAAGTGCTTATGGCTTTAGCTGTATTACCCATCAAATCATAACAGTTACCCAGCAACTGGTAGGCCTGGCCGGTAACATCCTTAAAATCAAGCAGCTTTTCGCATACTTCAATAGCTTTGGGGTAATCGGGCTTAATGGAGTAGCCATAAGCCAGTTCGTACATGCAGTTATAATTATCGGGGGCCAGCTTTACGGCTTCCTCAAGCAATGCAATGGCCTCATCGGTTTTATCGGCATCTTCAAGCTTAATGGCTTCTTTGGTTTTACTTAAGGCATCATCAACAGGGTTTTGCGCAATAGCGCCCAAGGCAAATAAGGTAATAGCGCAGGCAAGCAGGTATTTTTTAAACATGGCCTACAAGGTTTAGGCTGTAAAAAGCATTACAGTTGTATGAATGTAAGTAAATAAATTAACCCTGAAAAATCTGCTTTGTTTGGCCAGCCTTTAATATGTTTGCCCCAGGCCAAAACATAACAACAACTGTTGCCATATTACCATTTTCCATTAATTTGTGCCGGTAAAGCACTACAAGAAAAACAGCCTTATGTCAGAAGAAAAAATAATTAAGCATACCGAAAACGCTGTACACGTTTTAAAAAACAAGAAACTTAGCTGGAA
>CAZRDD010000881.1:0-1656 GCA_964598675.1 uncultured Parafilimonas sp. | reverse complement strand
CAGTAACCCGGTGTACGATAAAGCGGCTACCGCCGATGCCTACACCAAGGTGCTTACTTTTATAAAACTGCGCATACGGTAGGTAAACTGTTTACGTTTAATGTTTAAATATAGCAACACGGCACTGGCAACAACATAACAGTTGCTTATGCTGTGTTGCCATTTACAGCCTGCACAATGCCATAGGGCCTGGCAAATACCAATAAACCACTACCCGTAATAACTGCAACACAACAAGCGCCGCCGGCATCTTTCAACAACACCTGATTGTGCTAAACAATCCCGCTTTTACGTGCGGGCTTTCAAACGCATTACCCGTACCACAACTATTTTACGCTTACCTGTAAGGCATTTTAACTGAAACCGTCATCACCAAAAAAGAGTTACTTATGAAAAAAATGCTTGTATTATCAATTGTCTCAGCAATGGGTGCTATGGGGGCTTTTGCACAAAAAGCGGCCGTTTTTAACGACAAAGGTGTTGCTGTGCATGGCTATGATGTGGTGGCCTATTTTACCAAAAGTAAGCCAGTAAAGGGCGATAGTAAACTGGCTGTAAGCTGGAACAACGCTACCTGGTATTTTGCCGACCAGCAGGACCTTGCCCTTTTTAAGGCCAGCCCCGAAAAGTATGCCCCGCAATATGGCGGCTACTGTGCTTATGGCGTATCCGACAACCACAAGGCACCCACCAAACCCGAAGCCTGGAGTATTGTAAACGGCAAACTGTACCTTAACTATAACACAGATGTACAGGCCGACTGGAAAAAAGAACAGGCTAAACGTATAGCGGATGCAGACAAAAACTGGCAGGCGCTAAAAGACAAAGAGTAAGGCAAAGTTAACCGCAATAAAAAAGCCCCACAGTTAGCGGGGCTTTTTTTGTATCAGATAAATCTTTGATTAATAAGACCAAAGAGCCTGTTCGTAGTCGAATATTTTTTCTTTAATATTCTCCCCTTCCAGCAAACGGAACAACGTGCTGTTAGGAAATTTGGCTGCCAATGTTTGATCGTAAGGGTTATCCAGTGTAGACTTAATAATGTAGCTGCTGAACATCCTGCTTTCAAACAATTCCTCCCAAGTCATACGTGCGCCGAAGTTTTTAGGATTGTACACATCGTACTTAGCCAGTACCGGCCTTGTATCGGGGTAGTACACCCACCATGCAGCGTGTTCGCTATTAGGTATAGTTTCGCCATCAGACCTTTTTTGGCTAATTACAGGTGCAATACCTAACACACGTACAAAAAGCCTGCTGGTTTCCTTATCAAAAATCCACTCTTCTTTCAAACGAAATTTATAAATAGAATCTGGCTCAACCTGACGCTCTCTTTTCACTTTATAGTCAACATTACCAAGTGAATCAAAGTGATTAGAGATAGTAAAACCTCCACCAAAAGCCTTTGTTGCATCTTCAGCACTGATAGGTGTTGTAAACCTATCATCATCACCGCTAAAGGCTGTTATTTTACCTTCTTTTATAGCTGACAATAATATTGATATAAAGCGCTGGCTTCCATTATCTTCTACAGCTGCATAGCGAAATGGCAGGTTAATTTTTTCCCTGGCGTCAATTTCCCTCCAAACACGTACCCTGTAAACCGCATCATCTTCGCGAATATGCTCGTAGGGGAGCGGCGTCCTTTCCTTTACC
>CAZRDD010000880.1:0-1657 GCA_964598675.1 uncultured Parafilimonas sp. | reverse complement strand
ATTTACCTGGAGACAATAAATTTCTATTTACGATTTACAAGATAGGTACCCGCTACAAGCAGGGCGATACCTGCTATTTTTTGCAGGTTTATTGTACTGGTTTTAAGTCCAAGCAAACCAAAATGGTCCATTACCACCGCCGTTAGCAACTGCCCGGCTATAATAAGCACAAACATGTTTGAGGCCCCAATTTTTTGCACGGACGATAACGCAATTACTACTACAAACACCCCCAGAAAACCACCAATAAACTTATACCAGTTTACTGTGGAATAAACCGATACGGGGGGCAATGCTTGCCTTGAAAACAACAGCATGGCAGCCAGTGCTATGGTGCCGCCTAAAAAAGAGATAAAAGCGGCCATAAAAGGGTTTTGTATGGCACCGCGCAACTGTGCGTTAATGCCGCTTTGCACCGCCATGGCGGCACCGGCAATTACCGGCAGTATATAATAAAGCATCTTCATCAGCAGTTAATTATGCGGTAAACGCGGAAGCGATGGACTTATCGTAACTTTATATTTTCTCCTCTTACCTCTTTAAACCTTATGCCCTCTGCCTTACACCTCCTACTTTCTCTATCCTTACGCCTTCTGCCTTTTACCTTACACCTTAAACCTTCTCTATCCTTACACCTTCTGCCTTTTACCTTACACCCTTCTTCCGGCTTTCAACCGCTTCCAGCTACGCTGGTTTGCAAACTTTCTTTTTGCCTTAATGCAAAAAGAAACAAAAAAATCAAGGCGAAACCCGAACGCTCCGCGCGTTTTCGCCGGGGCCAGCCCCTCCCCCTGTGTAGCAGCGTACTTTTTTACTTTGTAGCCTGTTGTGTGATACGTTGGTATCTGCTCTTTTATATTCGGGCTGCTGATACTTGCGCCATTTCATTCATCCCTAAACTCCCGTTTCAAGTCGGCTTATAAGCTTGCTGTGTTTGTTAATTGCAATTTTTTCTGGGCTGGTTGTTTCATTTTCAAATTTTCAAATTGCCTAATTTTCAAATTGTTTAGTTCCCCCGCTATCCGTTGCTTGCAGCTACGGATGTTCTTCTAAAAGCCCGCCTCTGGCGGGTACATACCGCCGCCAGAGGCGGCTATTTATTAACATCCGTAGGCGCAGCCTACGGATAGCGGCGCAGATTTTCATTTTCTTCTATCAGCGAAATCATAAAAATCATATAAATCAGCGGTCTATTTTCAAATTAATGGCTCCTCCTCAGCTCACCACATTCACCGGATGACCGTCCAAAAATGCCTGTATATTTTTGGCGGTTATATCAAGTACCCGCAGCCGTGCTTCTTTAGTACCCCAGGCAATGTGCGGGGTAATGATGCAGTTTTTAGCCTGCAGCAGCGGGTTGCCGGCTGGCGGCGGCTCGGCAGAAAGCACATCAAGACCTGCGCCTGCTATTACACCTGTGTTAAGGGCCGCAGCAAGGGCGGCTTCGTCAACCAGTTGGCCCCTTGCCGTATTTAGCAGGTAAGCTGTTGGTTTCATAAGGGCTAATAAGCTTTGGTTTACCAGCTTATCGGTGGCAGCGTTGTAAGGGCAGTGCAGCGATACTACATCGCTGCTTTCAAACAACTGTGGCAGGCTAACATCCTCCGCAAAATCAACTCCCTGCTTCCGGGTGGGGCTATGGTATAAAACGTTCCTG
>CAZRDD010000879.1:0-1662 GCA_964598675.1 uncultured Parafilimonas sp. | reverse complement strand
CCAGCATACAAAGGGGTGCTTAGGTTAAAATGCGATGCCTGCCCACGGCCAGCCTGTATGGCGATGTACACAATTTCGAAACCGAGCAAACCTATTACCACAGCATTAAAAAGGCTGCTGTTAAAGGCAGGCAAATAATAACAGTACCATGCCATTGACCATACATACAAAATAATAGACATGGCAAACTTAAACGGCTTTAACCACGCGCTTACCCCCTTAAACTGTGTGGCCGATGTTTTGGTGAGCAGTAAAAACACAATGGCCATTACCAGGCAAATAAAGCCAAAATAAAACAGGGGGGCATTGCGGTATTTTAGCGTTTCGGCAAAGTTTACCATACGGTATTTATTGTTAATTAAGCTGCTGCTTACCCCTTAACAGATGCAAATTGGTTTTGTTTTACCCCGGCTGCTAAAAACCACGAAAAACACCCGCCATTTTTAAAGCTTACGCCGCTATCCGTAGGCCGCGCCTGTGGATGTTTACGAACAGCCGCCTAAGCGGCGGAATATACCCGCCAGGGGTGGGCTTTTTTAGAACACCCGTAGCTGCAATCTACAGGTAGCAGAGAAATGTACTGTACGAAATGAGATTTACCAGCTACGATTAAGAGTAAAACCTTATGGGTTTGGCAAAGTGTAATTTACAATGTGTAAACAAAAGTGCACATACGGCACCGGGCAACCCCTCAAACAATCAAACGTTCAAACCCTTCAAAAAAACGCAGGACAACGAACACAAAACAACAGAACTTAGAACACCAGAACCCGCCCGCCCGCCGGGTATACCGCAAAAAAAAAAGATCCTCTGTAGAAACAGACGACCTCTAACGATTGCTTGCCATATGAAAATTCTTAAAAAATCTTGTGGGTGGTTAACGGCTGTTGTTCACTTTTTGCGCCTCAATACTCTTTCTTTTCCGTTAACAGTGTAAAAGTACATCGGGTTACAGGGCCACGCAAATCAATATATACGCATTTTTATCATGCCTAAGCCCCTGCTTTTATACTCAACACCCTTTAAATAAAGGGTTTCAGCATAAAAATGTTTTTATGCCCAACCCCGGTTTTGGGGTCTAAAAAAAATTTATATTGGCTATTTATGTTAAAAAAGTATCGAAAAATGTGTTGTATTGATAATGCCCTATTGCGTAAACCCTGGCGGGCCCTGGCGGCGCTGCCGGGCGGGGAATGGCCTCAAAAAAAAAGGTCCTCTGTAGAAACAGACGACCTCTAACGATTGCTTGCCATATGAAAAATCTTAAAAATCTTGTTGTTGGTTAACGTACTTTATTCACTTCTTTCTTTCACTTTCCCTTTCTTTTCCGTTAGCAGTATAAAAGTACAACCGGTTTTAGCGCAAAACAAACCAACTTATAAGGGTTTTTATTATGCCTAAGGGCTGTAAATAATACAGGGGCCGCATGTACAAAGGGTTTCAGCCTAAAAACACCTTTACGCCCAACGGTTTATTAAAGGGTAAAAATTGTGTGCCAAAACTGGCTTTTGGCTAAAAAAGTATTGAAAAAGCCCGCAAACATGCCGGAATAAATTTTTAAAAATATTTGGGGGAGTTGCTTTTTGGTGTACATTCGCTGCCGCAACAATAAAAAAGGCCCTCTGTAGAAACAGACGACCTCTAACGATTGCTTGCCATATG
>CAZRDD010000878.1:0-1664 GCA_964598675.1 uncultured Parafilimonas sp. | reverse complement strand
GATGTAAATACAATATCAAATGCATTGCCACAGGTGGTGGATAGCTTAAATGTTTTTTCAGATATTTTTTTATAAATTAATATAATACTTATGGCTTCATCCTACATGACCCCCGGTGTTTATATCGAGGAGAAAAATGCTTTTCCTGGTTCTGCGGTAGCTGTACCAACGGCCGTGCCTGTATTTATAGGCTATACCGAAATAGACAGTAAAGACGGAAAGTCTTTACTGAATAAGCCCTATAAAATTTCATCGGCAAACGAATTTGAGCTTTATTTTGGCAAAGCTTTTAAAGCAAAATACACCATTGCCAAAGTTAACAACCAGGCAGCCGCAGCCCCCACACAACCTGCTGCAGGCACCGTTACCCAAAAAGATATAGACGATGCCACTAAGGCTGCAAAAACGGCACAAGCAACCGTTGATGCATCGGCACAGGCTGCACTGGCTGCAGCAAAAGCAGCCACCAGCGCTACAGATGCAGCATTGATACAAGCCACTAAAGACCTGCTGGGTAATGCCAAGGCCCTTGACACGGCCAACGATGACCTGCAAACAAAAATTGATACCTGGAACAAGGAGAATGCTGACGCACAAACCAAAGAAGAAGCCAAACAAAAAGCCGCTGCTGCTGCAGCAGCGGCAGCACCTGTTTTAGCAGATGCAGCCCTTATAGCTGCTGCAGGGGCCACCCCTGATGCTGAAACACAAAAAGCATTAACTGTAGCCATAGATGCATTTGCCACAGCCAGCAAAGCTGCCCAGGCAAATACAACCAGCAGCAATACTGCAAAACCCGCTGCTGCAACCAGTAACGAAACCCTTAAAATTGGTAATGATAATTATACCATTACCCTAAAGGCTAACCACGATTATTATTTATACAACAGCATACAACTGTTTTACGCCAATGGCGGCGCAGATTGCTATATAGTATCTGTTGGCACCTATGGCGGCCTGGCAGATGGCATTGTTAACCCGGTACCAGCATCTTTTACTAATGTTTTGCCCTTGCTTGAAAAAGAGCAGGAACCAACACTGGTAGTAATGCCTGATGCCCTTAAATTTATTGACACCTGTTACAACACCATTTACACCCAGGTGCTTGAACATTGCCAGAAAATGCAGAGCAGGTTTGCCATTTTTGACCTGTTGCATGAGGCCGAATACAATAAACAGGATGATGGAGAAACCACAAACTTTCGTACAGGCATAGGCATTAATTTTTTAAATTATGGTGCAGCCTATTACCCATGGTTAAAAACTACGGTAGTGGATGCCTCCCAGGTTGATTTTCAAAATATTGACGATGACGACTTTGCAGGAAATATTGCCAATTATTTACCCGTGGATGACAGTATTAGCAAAATTGTTAAGCAATTTAACAGTGATAAGCCCAAGGCTGCTGATGCTGATGCCCTTGCAACAGTTAACAAAAATTTTCACAACTCACTAAAAGCAGTAAGCCCAACCTATAAGGCAATTTTAAAAGAAATAAATAACAAAATAAACCTGTTGCCACCAAGTGGCGCTATGGCTGGCATTTACACAATGGTTGATACCACCAGGGGCGTTTGGAAGGCACCGGCCAACTACTCACTTGCAATGGTTAGTGAGCCTGCTGTTAATGTGGTGTCGCCACTGTAAGTGTTGGCACCATTTAA
>CAZRDD010000877.1:0-1664 GCA_964598675.1 uncultured Parafilimonas sp. | reverse complement strand
TTGCTATTTCGCAAACCACCAACGATACCACTGCTGTAACAGGTGGCAGCAGTGGCACTACCTACACGCTTACCATGACGGTAACAGATAATGGCCCTACAACGCATTGCACTGCTACCGGCAGCGTAAATATTCTTAAATCAAGCAGCAACGGGCCTTCTAATTTAGCTTTAACGCCTTCCGGCACAGGTAATATATGTATAAATACTGCCAAAACTCTTAGTTCATCCGTAACTGTAGGTGCTTCGGCTATCTCTACCTATGCATGGTCAGGCTCGCCAACAGGTAATGGCATTGTAGCAACAAACGCCAGCAGCACTACCGCTACACCTACGGCAGCAGGCAGCTATGTTTACACCCTGAAAGAAACAGATGGTAACGGTTGCGCTATACAAAAATCTACCGGCGCCCAAACAGTTAACAGTGCTGTTGTTGTTACTACCACCGCAGATGCGCCGGGCTTTTGTGGTGCCAATGGCAGTGTTAACCTGGTAGCCAGCCCAAGCGGAGGCAGCGGCACTTACAGCAGTTATGTGTGGACCACCAACGTTAAGGTATCCCCGGGTACCACCACAGTAAGCCCAACTTCATCCACCACCACCGGGGTAACTACGGCTACCATATCCGGGGCAACGGTAGGCACGTCTAAATTCCAGTACTTTGCTGTGGTTACCGATAATGTTGGCTGTACAGGCTCCGACTCCTCCGATGTACTCGTGGTGGGCAGCACACCAACATTCAGCACTACACCTACGGCTACTATTTCTTCTGCCTGCGTTGGGCAAACATTCAACTTAAGTTCTGCTTCCTTTAGTGGAGGCACCCCATCATATAATTATTCCTGGACGGCACCTACAGGTGTAACTGTGGCCAATTCTACCGGCACTGTATCATCTTCGCCAATACCTGCCACCACTGCACCAGCCAGCGTATCGGGCAACTATAACTTCGGTTTGCTGGTGGTAGATGGCAATAACTGTAAGGTTACCGCCAGTATTGCTGCGGTAGCTATTGGGGCATCGCCTGTTTTAACACTGGCTGCTGATAAATACTCTGTATGTAAAACACCAGCCACCACTATTAACCTAACAGGCAGCTTTACCACAGCTACTACCAGCCCTTATACATACGCATGGACGGGCAGCGGTGTGGTAAACAATACCAGCAACAATGTTACCACGGCAGTACCAACCGCAAGCGGCACCTACAGCGTATCGGTAACTGATGCCAATGGCTGTACAGGCAGCGCAACCAGCAGTACGGTAACTGCCCTTAGCAGCCCTGTTATAACAGCCTCTGCCGATAAAACAGTGGCCTGTGCAACACCTGCCACCACTGTTAATTTAACAGGCACTGTAACCACAGGCACCACCGGCCCATACTCGTATGCATGGGCAGGCACTGGGGTGGTAAATACTAACAGCAACACTACAACCGCTGTACCTACCGGGGCAAGCACTTATACAGTAACCGTAACAGATGCAAATGGCTGTACTGCTACAGGCACCACCAGTAATGTGGCGTATGATGCATTAACTGCCAACATATCCTTTGGCAATTGCGGTACCAACAGCAATGGTGTTGCTTACATACAGTTAAACGAATCAAACGGAAGCACCTGGCTATGGAGTACCACCGGCTCGGGCAGATTTTATACATCAAGT
>CAZRDD010000876.1:0-1687 GCA_964598675.1 uncultured Parafilimonas sp. | reverse complement strand
TTATTCATTGTTGTATAAATAGTTAGCAAACGTAAAAGCTGGCTGCAAAAATTTTGCCATGTAAATTTAAGCAGCATTTATTTATATATATTAAGTTTATCATAATGTTTATTGAACCAGCAATAATTGGCGGCCGCAAAGGATGGATAGAAGTGATATGTGGCTCTATGTTCAGCGGCAAAACAGAGGAACTCATCAGGCGGCTGAAAAGGGCCAGGATTGCCAACCAGAAAGTTGAAATATTTAAACCGGCGTTTGATGTAAGGTACGATGAAGTTAATGTGGTAAGCCACGATGCAAACAGCATTACCTCCACCCCGGTGGATAACTCCCAAACCATATTGTTGCTGGCCCAGGATGCAGACGTGGTGGGTATTGATGAGGCGCATTTTTTTGATGCTGAAATAACCGAAGTATGCAATGTACTGGCCTTAAAGGGCATAAGGGTTATTGTAACCGGGCTTGATATGGATTATAAAGGCAAGCCCTTTGGCCCCATAGCCAGCCTGCTTGCCACCGCCGATTTTATTACCAAACTACATGCTATATGCGTGGTGTGCGGCAACATAGCTTCTATGTCGTACCGCAAAACCAGCGACAAGGAAAGGTTTCTTTTGGGTGAAAAAGAGACGTACGAACCCCGTTGCCGAACATGTTACAATGAGGGTATTAACAAGGGGCAATAAACAGCCCCTGCCCCCCCTTTTACACTATTGGCTGATTTTCTGGTGACGATTTTTGAGCCGCCAAATACTCCTGCTTTACAATACGGGCTGTTTTGTGTTCGCCGGTATGGCTCCATCCCGGTGGCATTATAATATACAGAAGTTTATTTTTAAGGCCGGGTGCATGGTAAACATCTTTAAACAGGCAAACAAATTCGCCAAAATAAGCATCCAAAACACTGCCGTTTTTAATGGGCCGGGTAATACCGTACTCGGGCGGCATATCGTACGCCTCGTATTGATGGGTTTTAAATACGCGGTCCCAAACATTTAGCAGGTTACAAAAGTTGGTATCCATATACAGCGGGTTGCGCGCGTGGTGTACCCTGTGGTGCGATGGTGTAAGCATTATGTGCTGTAGTGGCCCCAGGCGGCCATCTTTAAGCAGGTTCTCCCCTGCGTGTATAAAGGTGCCCCATGTACCATCAATAAACATTATTAAAAAAAGTATTGGCGGCTGCACACCCAATAACATACAAATAGTGGTGCGTATAAAATCGGCATACGGCCCCTCCAGAAAAAAATGAGCAAACCCAACCGTAAGGTTCATATGTTCCGGGGCGTGATGGGTGGAATGCAGGCACCAAAACAGGCGCACTTTGTGGCCATAGTAATGATATACAAAATGCGAAAGCTCCCAGGCCAGGTAACAATAAATAAACCAGTACCAGGTATTGGTAGTTTTTATAAATGCGTATGGCTGAAAGAACCCTATACAAAACGCTACCAGCCCTATGGAAATAAACCTGCCAATAATCCTGTTTAACAGGTATATAAGCATGGTATTTCGGTAATGCTTTATGCTGAAACGGCGGTACACAAGTGCATTAATAAACTCCAGCACCATTAACAAAGGTATTAACGGCCCAATAGCCCCCAGTATACCATCAAGGGTATGCAGCCGCGTGTAATTGCCGGAACGAAACATTTCCAACCAGGCATCTATGCCAAAAAAATCAATA
>CAZRDD010000875.1:0-1693 GCA_964598675.1 uncultured Parafilimonas sp. | reverse complement strand
CAGGCGCAATAACATCGGTTGATACCAGTAGCGGTGGTTTTAAAATAAACAGGGATGAGGATAAAGCACGCTTAATAGTTGGTGTTAGGTATTATCCGTTTGGGTTGTATAACCTTAACAACCCGGCCTGCGTGTTTTCCGAAGGCCGGTGGTTGCACAGGCTTAGTATAGTAGCTGCCACCGGTATACCAAAACCTCTCGAAAATTTATACCTCGGCGTTGGTTTTGATGCGTTCGCGGGCCTTACTCTTTCGGCAGGCGCTCATTTCCAGCAAAACAACAAATATACCATTTCAAATAACCAGGTGCTGGCCACGGGTACACGATACAGCCCTAATGTGTTTTATTCAATTACTATGGACCCAACATTGTTTGTTTCAGCCATTACTTCAATCTTCAAAAAATAATATGCGCCATCAATTTATCCTGCTTTCCCTAATAATCACCTTGTTATCATGCAACCCAACGGCCGATGATATTTCAGGCACCGCCAGCATGGGCGGAAAAGTTTACCTTGTAAATCCGTATGATAGCTTTCCTCCTGAATTTAAAAGCGGCAAACCCGTATTTATAAATAAGAGCACTGATACTGCCAGCACCCCTTTTCGCAGCGTTATTACCGATAGTTTAGGGGCATTTAATTTTGATTTTTTGTATGCGGACAGGCAATATAAATTACACGCAGAAATGAACCAGAATACAAGGTGGGACAACAATATTCATTTTGTTGCAGATTATTTGGCACGGCCTTCAACAGGCCTGAAATTAACTATGCAGCCTGATACTACAACACAAAATGGTTTATTTATTGTTTGCCTCGATACTGTTAAAGTTGCACCGGGCATCATTCCCGGCGATTCAATATTTATTTATACCAGTAGTGTAACCGCCGCCCAGGATACGGCAGCTATTACCGGTAGTGGTGCATCTTATCACCCCGTTGCAAACATGAATGGCAAAGCATTGAAAATGAATTTGCCATACGATCTGCCCTTGTATATTAATGCTGCCTGCACCTATGGAGGAAAAAGATATATGAGTAAATTATCAAAAACCGTCGTGCGAAAAACAGGCATAGATACAGTGTATATAAAACTAAAATATTAGTTTTTTTTGCGACAGTGTTAATTTTTAAAACAAGCATAAAAAATTAGCGGCTTTACTATTGAAAAAAAACAGAAGTTTTAATAGGGTTATACTTATTACCACACCAAATAATCGCCTGAAATGAAACGTTCTTAAGCTATGTAAGCGTATAGTAAAGCAGCTTTTACAAAGCGGCAGATAATGCCAGGGTTAATTTCGTCATTATCTGCCGCAACCCAAGGTGTAACGCTATTTCAGGGCCCCACAATGGACTAACAAACTGTCTTGTAAAGTAAAGCAAGGATTATCTAATCAAGGTGTAAAGCTATTTCAGGGCCACACAATGGACTAGCAAACTGTCTTGTAAAGCAAACCAAGTATTATCTAACCAGGGTGTAACGCTATTTCAGGGCTACACAATGGACTATGAACCATGGACTATGGACCCTCCTCCCCCCCTCAATACTCCTCCCGCTCCTCCCTTTCCGTCCAATCCCTCGCCTCCCGCACCCGCCCAAAACCACGCCCAGAAAACCCTCCCGCAAACCCCCCACCACCCCCCCCCCCCCCCCCCCCCCCCCCCCCCCCCCCCCCCCCCCCCCCCCCC
>CAZRDD010000874.1:0-1693 GCA_964598675.1 uncultured Parafilimonas sp. | reverse complement strand
AAGCGCCAATCGTTATAGGCCGCGACCACCTTGATACTGGCAGTGTTGCCAGTCCTAACCGCGAAACCGAGGCTATGCTGGATGGCAGCGATGCAGTTGCAGACTGGCCTATTCTTAATGCGCTGGTTAATACAGCAGGTGGGGCAAGCTGGGTTAGCCTGCACCATGGCGGCGGTGTGGGTATGGGCTACAGTATTCATGCGGGTATGGTAATAGTGGCTGATGGCACCGATGAAGCTGCCGAACGCTTAAGCCGGGTGCTGCGTAACGATCCAGGTATGGGCGTAATACGCCATGCCGATGCTGGTTACGGGCTGGCAAAGAAAACCGCCAGGGAGTTTGGGCTGGAGTTGGATAGCAGGCTTTAATTGCACGATGTAAAGAAAAAGTTGAGCCGGATAACGGTTAGTGTTTTCAATATGGCTTTGTTTTTTTAGGTTGTAAACTAGGTTATACGCCCTGTTGTTGTTAAAGGCAATAACATTTTTTGGCACGGTTTTACTAACTATACCCCTGTTAACCAAAAAATTAAGTTATGAAGACACTATTTATCAAACTTCATTGTATTGAAGAAACAGAAGACGGAACCGTAATGGTAAATGCCGCTAATATTTCCACCGTTAAGCGCCTTAATTATAACGACATCGTTCAAACAATGGTGATGATGATTGGTGGTGAACGGTTTGGCGTACACGAAGAGCCGGAAGAAATTGCAGAAATGATTGAGCAGGCGCAGGAAGCAATTGGCGCATAAATAGTTAGTATAACAAAAAAACAAAAAGCGCATATTATATGCGCTTTTTGTTTTTACATTTACGGGTCAGCGTTATAATGCTGTTTTTACCATGCCGCAGTTTTTGATATTAGCAAAGGACTTTACAGATGCGTATGCATTAGACAGGAGATTGGCCGCGCGTAATGCCCACCTGGCACGCATCAGCGTGGAGAATGCCAAGGGTAATTTTGTGATTGGCGGGGCCAAACTGAGTGAAGAAGGTAAAATGAACGGCTCCATGCTGGTAATAAATGCCCCCTCAGCCGATGCTGCCCGCCAATGGCTGCAGGACGACCCTTATATAAAACACCGCGTTTGGGAAGCCGTAGAAATATTGCCCTTTAAAGTGGCCGACATACCCGAGCCGGTTAAATAATACACTGGCGGCTTCTGCCGCCCAACAAAAATGCTTAACGTGGTGTTATAACACTGGTATTTATTTTTGCAGTAATTTACACTTATGTTAGGACACAGATTTGTGCAGTATGATCCCAACGCACAGGGAAAAACACGTTTTGAGCAGATGCTCGACCTTTTAATGCAGTTGCTTACCTACACCAGCGGCGATATTACCGAGGCTTTACAATGGATGAATGAACTGGATAAAAAATACCAGCTTACCGATGATGAGTATGGTATGGGTGATTTTATTGACGACCTCAAGCAAAATGGATACATTAAGGAAGACCAGCAAACAGGTGCCTTTGAAATTACCGGTAAAAGTGAGCAAAGCATACGCAAACGCAGTCTGGAAGAGATTTTTGGTAAACTAAAAAAGAGCCGCCAGGGCAACCACAACACCTATAAGCCAGGGCAGGGCGATGAACTTAACCCCGAATCGCGCCCGTTTCAGTTTGGCGACATGCTGGAGCAGATTGATTTTACCGAAAGCATACGCAATGCGCAAATAAACCACGG
>CAZRDD010000873.1:0-1704 GCA_964598675.1 uncultured Parafilimonas sp. | reverse complement strand
TAGAAGTTCATTTTTTTCAAAATCTATTACTGGCAGGTTATTGTATTGCTCACTGTATATTTTAGCCTCCAGCCGGTTTACCATTTCGCTTACATCGCTAAAATGGCTAAACCCTTTAAACTGCTGAAGCAGGTTTGATACTTCCTGCAGTATGCCAAGGTCTTGCTGCGTAAGGGGAATATTGGTAATTGAATACTGGGGGTCCTCATAGCTATAAAACTTTTTATCGGTAACCACAATGGGCGCATTGTAACCAAGTTTTTCGCTGCGCATAGCATTAAGGTCAAGCCGTATAGTGCGCATACTAACACCTTTATCAATGCCTTCATATTCATAAAGGGCATCGTTACAGGCCTCAATCAGGTTTTCTATCGTCCACTTCCTTCGGCGGTTTTGCAGGCATCTATCAATAGTCCGGTAGCGTATAAGGGCGTTGCGATTTACGGGCATGAAAGTTTTTTACAAAAAAACAAATAAATATTTTACTGTGCAAAAAGGTTGCACAGTAGGTTCGGAGGTTTGTGTAACAAAAGCAAAAAAGCTCTTTAATATGGCCCCTTAGCATAAAAGGCAGTGCTGCGGTAAAAGTTGATTGTACCCGCGGAGTGCCCGGAAGAAGCCGTTACGGCTGCGCGTTGTAACGGATAGATTTTGCAGTTGCACCAAAATGTTTAATACAAAGTAGGGAAGCGCATTTAGAGCCGGGCTGTTACTAAGTAAAGTGCGGGTTCGAATCCCGCAGGGGCAACCATAGTTTGCTTTTTAAACCAATAAAGTTCTTTTACATAAAAAATTGTTTCCGCAAAGCAGCGGAATAAAAAGCTTCCTTAACGGGAAGAAGGGTACTAAACGCTTATAGCAATCCAGGCATGGGTTTCTGTACAGCCCTGCAGTGCCGCGACAGTAGCCGCCGGTATACTGTTGTTATGGCAATAAGGCGCCCTCCAATTGTATGTGTGTCAGAGGTTCGAATCCTCTTCACGCCACCGGCGTGGTAGCTCAGTGGAAGAGCAATATACAAATCATGTGGGTTCAAATCCCACACCAGCAATGGTTGGCAGAATGGATATGCGCAGAGTTCCCGCTCTTGTAATCAGGCGAAGTTGGCTGCTTCGTAAAAAACAGCCTTCCAAAAAGCTGGTGCTTTTAACCGGCAAAAACCAGCAAAAACAATATAGTATTTTGTTGGTGTAGTGCAGCCTGGCGGTTACCTGCGGGCAGTAAAAATGCTGTGGCAGGGTGCCACTTATCCAATGCAAATATGCAATGGCTAACTGGTGCTAATTAAACAGTATAAAACTGCTCCCGTATCAACCGGGTGGTTAACAGTGCCAGCTTTTATTTAATCACAACGTAAAAACCAACAAATATGAAAAAGATAACCATTAACCCTTACCAAATAGGCCTGGTTTTTAAAAATGGCGCTTACCAGCGCATGCTTACACAAGGCAAATACTGGTTAAAGTTTAAAGAAGAGGCAATGGTGTATGATGTTACAAAACCATTTACACCACCTTGCGAACTTGATATTTTGTTGCAGGATGCCGCACTGGTAAATGCCTTGCGCATAGTGGATGTATCAGATACCGAAATTGCTTTGCAGTACGAGAATGGCTTGCTAAAACAGGTGTTGCAACCAGGCCGTTATGCATACTGGAAGAGTATTATACAACTTGATTTTGTGAAAGCAGACATAAGCAAGAT
>CAZRDD010000872.1:0-1704 GCA_964598675.1 uncultured Parafilimonas sp. | reverse complement strand
GTACTTAATGCCTGAATACTTTTTTAGTCAGCCAATGGCTTAACCAAGCACTGCCCGCCCCCACTACGGCGCCAGCCAGCACATCGGTAGGGTAATGCTCCCCCAGGTACAGCCTTGAGTAACCTACACCGGCAGCCCATACGTATGCAGGCACTACCACATACCATTTTTTATATTCAAGAGCCAATGATGTGGCCGTTGCAAAAGCAATAGAAGTGTGGCCCGAAGGAAACGAATTACCTGTTTCGGTAGCATCGTAAGGAAAAACCTCGCCGGGGTATTTAATATAAGGGCGCTGGCGGTTAATGGCGTATTTCAAGCCTTCGGCCACCACCACGGTAACAGCCAGGGAGCCTACCGTTTCCCAGCCTTTGTATTGCAGCTTTTTATCCTTGGTAACATAGCCAGCCACAAGCTGCGACAAGGGTAATACGGCACCCACCGGGTACGATGAAGAGGACAGCCCCTTCATTATTGAGGAATTGGGATTTTGAGGGTTGATGCTCTTTAGCAGGTTAATATCAGCATTTTGTGCCTGTAAATTTGCGGTGCAAAAAAAACAGGTAATTACAATTAATACCCTGTAAATGAGCTTTTTATTATTCATTATATTCATTTTTAAGTTCACAGTTTTATAGCTGATTCACAACAAGCTTTGCGTGTTGCTGCCAACTTTGAACAAATCCTCTTTTATAAGTTAGAAAGACTTTCTTCAATCGTTTGTATCCTTGCTTCTGCATCTGCCTGCTTTTTCCTCTCCAGTTCAACCACTTCGGGTTTTGCATTTTGTACAAAACGTTCGTTGCTCAGTTTTTTTAGCACACTTTGCAAAAAGCCTTTCTGATGTTCTAAGTCTTTAAGCAATTCATCTTTCAGGCCCGCCGTATCCAATTGCTTTTCTGTTTCAATATAAAACTTATCTTTTTCAACAGCAACAATAATTGTATTGGATACCGCTTCACTGGTAAAGTTTACCGTGGCTGCATTAACCTGTTTTGCCAATATTGCCTCAATGGCAGCGTAGCTGCCTTTATCTTCGGCTTGAATATACAGTTTAATACTTTCCTTGGGCTTTACCTGGTTACGGTTGCGGGCATCTCTTAATGCAGAAATAACCTTCTTCAACAACTCCGCCTCACCAAGTATTACGCCGTCTACAGTGGCTATGGGTGAGTATTGTTTTACGCACAGGTCGCCTTCTTCTGTAACCAGCAGGTGGTGAATATCCTCCGTAATAAACGGCATAAACGGATGAAGCAATTGCATAAGTTCCTCAAAAAATGCAACTGTTTTATCATAAACAGCCGCATCAATAGGCTGCTCAAACCCAGGCTTTATCCATTCAAGATACCAACTGCAGAAATCATCCCAAATTAAGGAATATATGGTTTTAAGTGCCTCACTAAGCCTGAACTGCTTCATCAAACCGTCCACCTCAAGCCTTACTTCATTCAGCCTGTTTTCAAACCAGGTAACGGCAAAACCTTCTGTGGCTGACTTCTGGCTGCCCGTTTCCGCACTTTCCTGCTTTCTCCCCTCCCACATCTTCACCAATTTCAAGGCATTCCACAACTTATTATTAAAGTTTCTGCCCTGCTCCAGCGATGATTCATCAAACATCAAATCGTTACCGGCTGGTGAGGAGAACATGATACCAAACCTCACCGCATCTGCACCATATTTATCAATCAGCCCCAGCAAGTC
>CAZRDD010000871.1:0-1717 GCA_964598675.1 uncultured Parafilimonas sp. | reverse complement strand
GAACCTTGGTAACGGCTGGCGCGGCAGGCTGTTGTACACTTTTATCTGCCTCCTGCGTTTCGTCCAGGTGGGCAGTACCGGGCAGCTTTACCTTATCACCTACATGCCAAATGGTGTGCGGGTTCCAGTTGTTTATTCTTTTAACTTCATCTGCATTTACATTGTATTTTTTGGCCAGTACTGTAGGTATCTCCCCCTTTTGTATGGTGTGCAATATATAATGATTTGTATCGGCTACCTGTATTTGCGGTGGGGCTGGTATAACAACTGTTGCCGGGGCTGACCGCCCTGTTTTTTCTTCAGCAGGTACGTTTGCAGCAACCGCAGGGGCCGCAGCTTTTGCTGAGTCGGAGGCCGCAGAAAGGTGCGCCCCTAATGGCAGCTTAACTTTATCACCAACATGCAAAATAACCTTTGGCCCCCATTTATTAAGGCTTATTAAATCTTCCAGAGATACGTTATATCTTTTAGCAAGTACAGAAGGTACTTCGCCGCGTTGTATGGTATGCACTATGTAATCGCTGCCTGCCTGCGCAAAACCAGCCCCAGGCAACATAAAAAAAGAACCTATACTTAAAAAAGCTGCTAATAGTTTTTTGTTCATACTGCGCCTCATTGTCATTTAAGCGTAAAGTTACTAATATGCTTAGTAACGTTTTTTTAAAATTATACCCAAAGAAATTAACATGCTGTAATACAGCCATTGCCTACAAACCGTTTGCCGACTCTTTTAAAATCCGCCACTCCACTGGGTAATAATTATTTATCCTGTTGGGCAAAACCTTCATCCACCCAAGTGCTATGCCTGCATAAGCAGCTAACGTCCAACCTTTTGATATATTGTTGAGGGCTATTTCTTTCTTTTGCAGGTATTGTATCGCCTGGGCATAATTTAAATCAGCTTTCGCAACAGAAGCATCACTTATCAAACTAAGTGCCAGTTCATGATTGGGTACTAAGTCTTTGCCCTTTAACGCACCAATAGCCACACCTGCTTTACGTAAATAAAGGCAGCTTTGCAATATGGCAATATCAGCCTTCCATGCAGCAGGTATGGCAATAATATTTTCGGCCTGCTTAAAATAAAACAAGTCTGTTTCGCTGTTTACAAATTGCCCGGCGGCCGCTATCTCCTCCTTTGAAGCTTTCTGTAAGTCTTTCACCCTGTAGCTGCTTTCTACCCCACCTCTCTTTCTGAAAGCTGCTATAAAAAAGCCTTCTCCTTTAAGCAGGTATGGATAAAACCTGTAACCAAAAGCTTTTTGTTCATCCCCTTTCACTTCCGTTATGCCCCACTCCTCTTCAAGCGATAACTTCACCGTTTCCGCGCCGAGTTCGGTACAAATCCAATCAAGTATATCTTCGTCTTCCTGTTTTGAGTATGAGCAGGTAGAGTAAATTAACACCCCATCGTTTTTAAGCGCCCCATATGCATCTGCCAATATCCTTTGCTGGCGCTGGCTGCATAGCTGCACATTGTCTTCGCTCCACTCTGCAATAGCATCTTCATCTTTTCTAAACAACCCGCTGCCACTGCATGGCGCATCAATCACCATTACATCAAAAAAGCCGCCCAGTGCACCAAAATCCCTTGGGTCATTATTGGTAACAACGGTATTAACACTACCCCATTTGGTGATGTTTTCAGCCAGTATTGATGCCCTGTTACGTATTACCTCGTTGGCTACCACAAGCCCATTGGTAAAATAAGATGCCA
>CAZRDD010000870.1:0-1718 GCA_964598675.1 uncultured Parafilimonas sp. | reverse complement strand
TGTGTACCTGCCTCAACTTGGCTTTGATAAAAAAGTTAAATGGGGTGGTAAGGATAAATTGAAGCATTACTCAAAATCGCCCGCCAGGGAGTGGGCCGATGCGGCCGTATTTGCCGTTGTTGCAGCCACTATCATCCGCACCTTTGTTTTTGAGGCGTATGTCATCCCATCGGGCAGTATGGAAAAAACGCTGCTGGTGAACGACTTTTTATTTGTAAATAAAATCAGCTACGGCCCACGCCTGCCAGTTACACCTATAAGCTTTCCGTTTGTACACAACATTATGCCTTTTAGCGAAACAAGGGCCAGCTACCTTAAATGGCTGCAGCTGCCTTACAAACGCCTGCCCGGTTTTACCAATGTAAAACGCAACGATGTAGTGGTATTTAACGTACCTGCCGGTGATACCATAATTAATGAACCCGGTTACGGAAGCCTTTTAATGTATTACGATGTTTTACGCAAAAACTATAACGGCAACCGGGAGAAGTTAATGGAAGACCATCCGGATATATTGGTACACCCGCTTGACAAAACTGATAATTATATTAAACGTTGCACTGGTGCGCCAGGTGATGACATACAGGTAATAAACGGGCAGTTGTATGTAAATGGCCAGGTGGCTTACCAGCCCGAAGCATCGCAAACAGACTATTTTGTAAAAACTGATGGACACGGTTTTACAGAAGACTTTATTAAAGATACACTTGGGGTAGACGTTACCAAGCAAGATGAAGACCAGGATTTTGTACAAACCGACAGTATTACCTACCTTATTAATATGACAGCCAATGTTGCAGCAGCGGTTAAGCGGCAGCCCAATGTAAAGAGCATTACGCCAAGGCTGCTTACTGATAATGACCTCTTCCCTTTTGACGATGTAAATTTTCCGTGGACACCCGACAACTATGGTAAGTTACACATACCCAAAAAAGGCGAAACCATTACTATTACACCTGCGAATATTGCTATTTACCGCCGCCTGATTACTAATTACGAGGGCAATACGCTGGTAGAAGAACCCAATGGCAAATACCTTATTAACGGAAAAGAAACCAACACTTACGTTACCAAATATAACTATTACTGGATGATGGGGGATAACCGCCACCGCAGCCAGGACAGCCGCTTTTGGGGATTTGTGCCTGAAACACACATTGTTGGCCGTGCATCGTTTATTTGGTTTAGCTGGAACAAAGGCCCACGGTGGAGCCGTTTGTTTAAGGGTATTAAATAAAACGTTGCATAAGTAATGATAATATTTTAACAGGGCAAATAATCATTGCCCTGTTTTATTTTTACCAAGTTAAACGGCAAAAAAATTAGCCATTTACCAGCGGAACCAGCCATGGCAGTGCTGCCCAAATGTTTTACTGTACAAATAATTTTATATTTACTTTTTATTACCCTTAAAAGTAAAACGTGAAAAAAGCACTAACCGTATGCTGCCTGTTTGCAACCATTTTTACCCATGCGCAGGATTCGCCCTATATACGCCAGATGGTGGATACCCTTACCTCCCCCTACTTTTGGGGAAGAGGTTATACCAACGATGGCATGCGCAAGGCTGCCTCTTTTATAAGCAACCAGTTTACCAATTTTGGCCTTACTCCGCTGGATGGAAAAAATTTTTTCCAGGAATTTAGTTATCCTGTAAATACTTTTCCGGGCAAAATGGCGGTATCTGTAAACGGTGTTCCGCTGGAGGCTGGCAAGGA
>CAZRDD010000869.1:0-1730 GCA_964598675.1 uncultured Parafilimonas sp. | reverse complement strand
ACGTTCGTTATTGGTAATTAAACCCATGTTGTAGTTTTCCCAAACCTCTTCTACTTCAATTTTTGCCTGGTCAAGCAGTTCATTACGTTGATCAGGTATGATAAGGTCGTTTACGTTAAATGATAAACCACCACGGAAGGCCATACGGAAACCAAGTTGCTTGATATCATCAAGGAACTTAGCCGTTTTAGGTACGTCGGTAATTTTAATAATATCACCAATTATTTCGCGGAGCGATTTTTTAGTAGCCAGGGCGTTAATGTAGCCAACCTCGTAAGGTACAAACTGGTTAAACAATACACGGCCAACGGTAGTATCAAGTAATTTACGTACCAGTTTACCGCCTTCGCGTACATTGGTTTTAACCTTCATGTGTGCATGCAGGTCAATTTTGCCTTCGTTGTAAGCAATCAGCACTTCTTCGGTGCTGTAAAAGCTCATGCCTTCACCCTTTACTTTTTCAGTAGGGGTGCTCTTTTTACCCTTGGTTATGTAATACAGGCCCAATACCATGTCCTGTGAAGGCAGGGTGATTGGCGTACCATTTTGTGGGTTAAGAATGTTGTGAGAAGAGAGCATAAGCAGCTGGGCTTCCAATATAGCAGCATTGCTCAAAGGCACGTGTACCGCCATCTGGTCACCATCAAAGTCGGCGTTGAACGCTGTTGTTACCAACGGGTGCAACTGAATGGCTTTACCTTCAACCAGTTTAGGCTGGAAGGCCTGGATGGATAACCTGTGCAGTGTTGGGGCACGGTTAAGCATTACAGGGTGGCCTTTCAATATATTTTCAAGAATATCCCAAATAACGGCTTCTTTTTTATCAACAAGCTTTTTGGCGCTTTTTACTGTTTTAACAATGCCCCTTTCAATAAGCTTGCGGATAATAAATGGTTTGAACAACTCGGCAGCCATATCCTTAGGTAAGCCGCACTCATGCATTTTAAGTTCGGGCCCTACCACAATTACCGAACGGCCGGAGTAGTCAACACGTTTACCAAGCAAGTTCTGGCGGAAACGGCCCTGTTTACCTTTAAGCACATCACTTAAAGATTTTAGTGCACGGCCACCTTCTGCTTTAACGGCATTTGATTTACGGCTGTTATCAAACAGTGAATCCACGGCTTCCTGCAGCATACGTTTTTCGTTGCGCAGAATCACCTCTGGTGCCTTAATTTCCAACAAGCGTTTTAAACGGTTGTTGCGTATAATTACACGACGGTAAAGGTCGTTTAAGTCAGATGATGCAAAACGGCCACCATCCAGGGGTACCAATGGCCTTAATTCTGGTGGTATAACAGGTATGTACTGCATAACCATCCACTCGGGGCGGTTGGTTATCCTTTTAGCCGCATCGCGGAAGCCTTCAACAACGCTAAGGCGTTTAAGGGCATCAGCTTTACGTTGCTGGCTGGTTTCGTTGGCCGCAGCGTTACGCAGTTTGTAGCTAAGGTCATCAAGGTCAAGCCTTGCCAGCAAATCATGCACAGCTTCAGCACCCATTTTTGCAATAAATTTTGCAGGGTCTTCGTCTGGCAGGTATTGGTTATCCTTAGGCAGGTTATCTATAATATCCAGGTATTCTTCTTCAGTAAGCAGGTCGCCGGTGCTAAGGCTTTCCTTTACACCACCTTGTATTACCGCATACCTTTCGTAATAAACAATGCTTTCAAGCCTTTTGCTGCTCATACCAAGCAGGTAACCAATTTTATTGGGCAAGCTTTTAAAAT
>CAZRDD010000868.1:1202-1732 GCA_964598675.1 uncultured Parafilimonas sp. | reverse complement strand
GGACAATGGCAAATCAATTGTAGAAACTTTTTACGCAAACCTGCGGCCAGACCTTAAATACAACGGCTGCAATGCTTATGCCGATTACCGCGAACTGCTGGAAAAAGAGAAAGACCTGGATGCTGTAAAAATAATGACACCCGACCACCTGCACGGGCTGTTTGCCATGGCAGCCGTAAAAAGGGGCAAACATGTTATAATGCATAAACCAATGAGCAACCGCCTGCTGGAAGGCAAAAAGCTGATTGCTATGTGCAGGGAAAGCAAATCAATCACGCACCTGGTGCCGTGGGACTCCAATCTGCCGATGGATACCATTATGGCCTGGATTAATGCCGGTGCCATTGGCACCCTGAAAGAAGTACACAACTGGACCAACAGGCCTGTTTGGCCGCAATACCCAATGCTGCCCACAGATACACCAGCAGTACCCGATGGGCTTGACTGGGACCTTTGGCTGGGGCCCGAAGCCATGCGGCCATACCACCCCAACTATACCAATATGACCTTTAGAGGCTGGTACGCTTTTG
>CAZRDD010000868.1:0-1192 GCA_964598675.1 uncultured Parafilimonas sp. | reverse complement strand
AGGCCCCCGCGGCGATCCACCCCAACCTTCGCCATGTTTGCTCAACGCACGCCCCCGTGCCATACCAGATCAACAACAACTTTTCGTTCCCTACGGCCAGTACCGTGCGCTTTAAGTACCCGGCCAATGGCCAAAGGCCACCGGTTGACCTTTGCTGGTACGATGGCGGCATGCGGCCGCCCATACCTGCGGAACTGATAGATGCCAATAAAGAACTGCCAACAGAAGGTATGATGTTTACAGGGGATAAAGGCAAAATACTGGCAGGGTACAACGGGCAAAGCCCGGTGTTGCTGTCTGGCGATAAATCGGCCACGGCAAGCACAGTACCTGTTGATAAACGCAGCCAGGTGGAACAAACTTCGGCGGCATTGCCACTGTTTGTAGATGCCTGCAAAACAGGCAAGCAGTACCCTGGAAACTTTATAGAGGCAGAACATTTAACCGAGGCCATTAACCTGTATGCCGTGGCATTGCGCACCGGCCGTTTGCTTAAATATGATGCAGCCAGTTTAAAAATTACCAATGTGCCGGATGCCAATAAATACCTTGCCCGTGAGTACCGGCAAGGTTGGGACCCATCCTCCATTTAGTATGTTAACCACAAAAACAAACGATTATGCAAAAAATAAACCGCAGGGCTTTTATAGGGAAGGCTGCATTGGGGCTGGGTGCCACCGCAGCTTTAAGCCAATTGCCAGCCAGCCTGTTGGCTAACCCGTTGCCGAAGTTTATTGATATACCTGTTGGGTTTCAAACTTTTCCTATAAGGGATGTACTGGCCAAAGATTTTTCCGGCACTTTAAAAATGATGGCAGGCCTGGGCTATCGCCTCACGGAGATGTGTTCCCCTGTAGGGTATGCCGGTATTGGCTACGGTTTTTTGGCGAATAAAAAAGGTGCTGAAATTAAAAGCATTATTAATGATGCAGGCCTTGAATGCCCCAGTTGCCATTTTGGTAAAGCCGAATTTACACCTGATAAACTGGATGCCACTATTGAATTTGCACACTCGCTCGGCCTTTCGCAAATGATATGTTCCACCTTTTGGCTGCCACCTAAGGCTACCCTGAACGATTATTATGCTGACGTGGATAAACTAAACAAAGCGGCGGAGAAAATAAAGGCGGCTGGTATGCAAACGGGCTTTCATAACCACGATATGGAGTTTGTAATGCTGGAGGGCCAGCTT
>CAZRDD010000867.1:0-1745 GCA_964598675.1 uncultured Parafilimonas sp. | reverse complement strand
ATTGCCATGCTGTCGCCTTTTGTTTTACTTGGCTACTACCAGGAGCAAAAAAAGCAGGCTGGCCTTATTAATTCTGTTAACCAGATGCAGCTTAAAAATTTGCATGCACAGCTTAACCCGCATTTTTTATTTAATACTTTTAATAACCTGTACGGCATTAGTTTAAACGACCCTGCCCGTGTGCCCGACCTTATTTTGCAGGTGTCTAAGTTAATGCGTTATCAGTTAGAGGGTGGGGCTGTAGAGTGGGTAAAACTTGAGGATGAACTTGATTTTATTGAAGGATACATTGAACTGGAAGAAGAGCGGGTAGGCAACCGGTGCGATATTAAATATGAGTACGGTAGGGAAGGGGGCAACGAAGCATACTATATTACCCCGCTGCTGCTTATATCGTTTATTGAAAATGCCTTTAAACACGGCACCAACAGCATTGCAAACAGTTTTGTATATATTAATGTTTTTGTAAAAAAACAGGTACTTGAAATGGAAGTTATTAATTCAATACCTTTCAACAAAAATACCAGTAACCCATCAATGGGTATTGGTATTAAAAATGCCATACAAAGGCTTGATATATTGTACGGGGGAAAATACCAACTTACCATGCAGCCGGGTAATGATGAGTACAGGGTACGTTTGGTATTGCCTTTAACTGTTAGTAAACATGCAGAACAAAATAAAATGCCTGATAGTTGATGATGAAGCAGCCGCACACTATGTGCTGCTGAATTATATTGGCAGCATAGACCGCCTGCAACTGGCAGGCCAGTGCTATAACGCATTAGAAGCCATAAACTTTTTACACGAGCATAAGGCAGACCTTGTGTTTATGGATATAAACATGCCGGAGTTAACCGGCTTTGATTTTTTAAAAGCGCTTGCCGCACCCCCTGCTGTTATTTTTACCACCGCCTACGCCGAATATGCCCTGGAAAGCTATGAATACGGGGTAATTGATTACCTGCTTAAGCCAGTTGAGTTTGCCCGTTTTTTAAAAGCTGTGGACAGGTTTATGCTGTTGCATGGTAACAAACATGCTTCAGGCGAAGAAGCGGAAGTTGCTATGCCCGTGGCATCGCAACTTTCAGTTAAAGTGGATGGTGAAATGGTTAACATAAACCTTAGTGATATTGTATATACACAAAGCCTTGGCAATTATGTAAAATTGATAACCCTTAACCGCACTTATATATGTTCGGTTACCACTACCGAATTGGAAAACAGGCTGCCTGCTGATGCCTTTATGCGCATCCATAAATCGCACATTGTATCATTGCAAAAAGTAGAGAAGTTCTTAAACGCCACCCTTATTATTGGTGGAAGGGAGTTGCCCGTGGGCATAACCTACCGCCGCAACCTTGCTGAAAAGTTGAAGTAAACTGTTTAAAGCTTTATATAAGTTATTGGAGAGTATTTGTATTAAGGCAAGTACCCATAAAAGCTGTTAATAATTAAAAAGGGACAGCTTGCATCATTATGCAGCCATCTCTTTTGCAGTTTTATTGGTAACGTATCCCGGTTATATACAATTATACACCAAATCGTGCGGGTGCAAATCCGCCTGTTTCAAGGTTTTTAACAACAAACAGGCATCCTGCATAAGGTTGGTTAAGTTTATCAGCAGCAGTTAACTCCTTTGTGGCAGAGGTGATGTACATATCGTTAAAACCTGGCCCGCCAAAGGTGCAGCAGGTAATATTGGCTGCTGGCAGCGCAATGCTTTGTATTTTTTCACCGGTGTG
>CAZRDD010000866.1:0-1747 GCA_964598675.1 uncultured Parafilimonas sp. | reverse complement strand
CCTGAAATTACATAGCTCAATTATCCGTTGGTTAAGGTACACCGGCCTAAGGTCGGCCAGGTGCTGACGGGTTAAATTAACCTCGTTAAAAAAATTCACCATCACCATGGCAACATCTTTACAGGGCTGTATAAACTGTGCAAACCTGTCGCCCACCTGCAGCCACGATCCGCTTTCAAGCGCTTCTATACGTATGTGTATCATATCTGCCCGTAAACCTCCGCTAAATACAACCTCACATATTATCAATTAGGGAAATATGTTTACGATAAAGGAAATACTGCCCGGCCACCAGCACGCTGTTACATGCCCACCGTGCTTACCTTTGCAAAAAATTGATTGAATGGCTGTTAATACCGAGGCATACAAAAGCATACTGGCAGCGCTTACCCAGCAAAACATTACCCTGGTGGCGGTTAGCAAAACCAAACCAGCAGAAGATATACAAGCCCTTTACAACCTGGGCCAGCGCGATTTTGGCGAAAACTACGTGCAGGAACTGGTGGATAAAACCACTGTACTGCCCACCGATATACGCTGGCATTTTATTGGCCACCTGCAAAGCAACAAGGTAAAATACATTGCACCCTTTGTACACCTTATACATGGTGTGGACAGCCTTAAACTGTTGAAGGAAATTAACAAGCAGGCCGCCAAAGCCAACCGCGTAATTAACTGCCTGCTGCAGGTACACATTGCGCAGGAGGAAACAAAGTTTGGGTTTGATGAACAGGAACTGCTTGCCATACATACCAGTGAACTGCTGGGCCTTAAAAACGTGCACGTTACAGGCCTTATGGGTATGGCATCGTTTACGGAGGATAAGGAGAAAATAAAGGCGGAGTTTGGTTATTTAAAAACACTGTTCAATAAACTGTCTGCGGCGCTGCCCGCACCGCTTACCACCCTTTCAATGGGTATGAGCGGCGATTATACCATTGCCGCTGCACAAGGCAGCAACATGGTGCGTATAGGCAGCCTGCTGTTTGGCGCAAGGCAATACGCGCAGTAGGCAAGGCGGGTTCCGGGTTCGGGGTTCTGCGTTCCGGGTTTGAAAAGTTTGAAAGTTTGAATGTTTGATTGTTCGCCGATGGGGGTGAGTAAATTGTGTTATTACGGATTTGGGCCTGCTGTTAAATTATTAATTGTTAATTACTAATTGTTAATTCCGCATTTTGGGTTCGTACTTCTGCACCCGTACTTCGTATGGTTCGTACTTTGTACTTCTGCACCCGTACTTTCATAGCAAGCACCTCATCTTCACCATTGCCGTAATCATCCACTGCTATGATTATCGTCATGCAAACAGGTGTGGCATCTTTACATTTTTGCACATAAATTATCAGCAATATTTTATGACAAACGTAACGTACACTACAGCAGAAGAAGCGGTTAAGTCAATACAGAGCGGGCAAAGAGTATTTATACACGGCAGCGCAGCCACCCCAATTGCCCTTGTTAAGGCATTGCAGGAGCGCTATGCCGAACTGAACAATGTAGAACTGGTAAGCATTACCAGCTTGGGCGATGTTGATTTTAACCAGCAGCGCTTTCACAACAGTTTCTTTTTTAATTCGTTGTTTGTTTCATCCAATACCAGGGCGGTTGCCAACAGCGGCAATGGCGATTATGTACCCATTTTTTTAAGCGAAATACCGCGCCTGTTCCGTAAAAACATATTGCCGCCAGATGTGGCCATTATACATGTATCGCCGCCCGATGCGCATGGCTGCTGCTCCTTAGGCAC
>CAZRDD010000865.1:0-1748 GCA_964598675.1 uncultured Parafilimonas sp. | reverse complement strand
ATGTTGTTACCGTACCAACCAATATACCCTGCGTACGTAACGATGAGCACGACCTTGTTTATAAAACCAAGCGCGAAAAATACGGTGCAGTTATTGATAAAATAGTGGAACTGCGCGCAGCAGGCCGCCCTGTACTGGTGGGTACCACCTCGGTAGAAGTAAGTGAATTGCTGGGAAGCATTTTACGTAAAAGGCAGATACCCCATAATGTACTTAACGCTAAACAACACGCCCGTGAAGCACAGGTAGTTGCAGAAGCTGGTTTGGCAGGTGCCATTACCATAGCCACCAACATGGCTGGCCGTGGTACCGACATTAAGCTGGGGCCTGGTGTAAAAGAAGCAGGTGGCCTTGCTATTATTGGTACTGAACGCCATGAAAGCCGCCGTGTAGACAGGCAGTTGCGTGGCCGCGCCGGCCGCCAGGGCGACCCAGGTTCTTCACAGTTTTATGTATCGCTGGAGGATGACCTTATGCGTATGTTTGGCAGCGAACGTATTGCCAAAGTGATGGACTTTGCTGGCTACAAGGAAGGGGAGGTTATTCAGCACAGCATGATTACCAAAAGCATTGAGCGTGCCCAGAAAAAAGTGGAAGAAAATAACTTTGGTATACGTAAACGCCTGCTGGAGTATGACGATGTAATGAACAAGCAGCGTACCGTTATTTACACGCGCCGCAGCCACGCCTTGTTTGGCGAAAGGCTTGCGCTTGACTTAGACAATGCGTTTTATGATGTGGCCGAGGGCCTGGTGAACACCTTTAAAGACAGCAACAACTATGATGGCTTTAGGGTTGAAGTTATTGTAAACTTTGGCCTGGATACCAGCATTACCAAAGAAGAGTTTGAAAAAGGCAGCGAAACTTCCATCACAGAAAAATTGTACGCCGAAGCATACGAAAATTACCAGCAGCAACGCCAGGAGATTATGCCGCGCATACTGCCTGTATTTAAAAATATACGCCAAACACAAGGCGCAAATATTGAAAATGTGGTGGTGCCTTTCAGCGATGGCAGAAAAGGGTTACAGGTGCTCTCAAACCTTGACAAAACCATTAAAACCAACGGGGCGGAGTTATTGAACTCGCTGGAAAGAACAGCTACCCTTGCTTTTATTGATGATGCCTGGAAGGAACACCTGCGTGCAATGGACGACCTTAAACAAAGCGTACAAACCGCCCATTACGAGCAGAAAGACCCATTGGTTATTTACAAAGGCGAGGCCTATATGCTGTTTAAACAAATGGACAGTGGCGTAAATAAGGATATAGTAAACTTTTTGTGCCATGCAGATATACCGCAGGAACAGGGTGGAGGCAATGCGCCCGCTGCACCTGCCGCTATACGCGAAGGCCGCGAAAAGAAGACGGATATGAGCCGTATGCGCGCCAATAAGGAGCAGATTGATGCCGCTGGCAGCGACTATGCAGCCAATGAGAATGACTATGTTGACCCATCGTCCGGGGTAAAACAGGAGCCTGTTAAAGTTGGCCCTAAAATTGGCCGTAACGATGCCTGCCCCTGCGGCAGTGGCAAAAAGTTTAAAAACTGCCACGGCAAGGATGCGTAATTGATAGTTATCGTTTGATTTTTTAAAATAACCGTTTATATAAAAAATGAGTTTGTAACAATACAAACTCATTTTTTATATCCTTACATTGAATAATCATTTCCGTTAAAACAGCACAACATGCAACTCAATAAATACATTGACCATACCATTCTAAAACCCACCACCCTGATTGCC
>CAZRDD010000864.1:640-1756 GCA_964598675.1 uncultured Parafilimonas sp. | reverse complement strand
CTATTTTTTTTGCCATTACTAATCAAGTTTGGCCAAATGTAATCAGGCGATCAAAATGGAGTCCCTAAGCAGCATTAACAAATAGTTATGATTTTATTAACGTTAAAGAATAGTTTAATATAGAAAAGTTGTTAACTATTTCATAATATATTGTTAACGAACCACTCCGGGGTATACCCTTCGTACGCCTTTATGTTTGCATAAACAAAAACTTACCAGTTTTATGAAAACAAGAATTTTACTTTTAAATTCAGTGGTAATGGTTATGCTGGCACTCGGCGTCACCAAATCATTTGCTGCTGATTCCCTTGTAACCACGAACATTACGGTAAATACTACCTTTAGTTCGTCTAAAACGTACCTGTTACAAGGGTACATTTATGTTAAAAACGGTGCTACGCTTACCATTCAGGCTGGTACACTTATCCATGGTGCTGCTGCACCCAAACTTGGTGCACTTATTATCACTGCCGGTTCTAAAATTGATGCCCAGGGTACAGTTGACAAGCCAATTGTATTTACTTCAGCTAAAGCGGCAGGTGCACGTGCCCGCGGCGACTGGGGTGGTGTAATTTTATTGGGTTATGCGCCTCACAACCTGGGCGGTGCCCAAATTGAAGGTATTATTCCTAATGAAGATACCAAATTTGGTCCCCTCGCTGCAACACGCGACGGCGTTTCGGTAAATGCCCACGACAATTCAGGTATCCTGAAATATGTTCGTATTGAGTTTGCAGGCTACGCGCTTTCACCAAACAACGAAATAAATGGCCTTACCTTTGGTGCAGTTGGTGATGGTACAACTATCGATTACGTACAGGTTAGCTACGCTAACGACGACTCTTTTGAGTGGTTTGGCGGTACTGTAAATTGTAAACACCTTATCGCTTTCCGCGGTATAGATGATGATTTTGACACTGATAATGGCTACTCTGGCAAAAACCAGTTTCTGGTAGGTCTGCGCGACCCTAATGTTGCTGACCAGTCTCAATCAGCAGGTTTTGAATCTGATAACAATGCTGATGGTACAACCGACCTTCCTCAAACAAGGGCTGTATTTTCAAATACAGATGTTATAGGCGGTGGCGATACTACCAACAGTGCCTTATTTAAAGG
>CAZRDD010000864.1:0-630 GCA_964598675.1 uncultured Parafilimonas sp. | reverse complement strand
AGGTGCTGCACACATCCGCAGAAACTCTTCAATGTTTGCCATCAACGATATCCTTTTAGGTTATCCCCAGGCATGGCAGATTGATGGTACGCTTTCTCACAAAGCAGTTATCCTCGATACCTTAGGCATCAACAGCATTGTAACTGTAAAATCTGGTGCAACTGCAAAATACGTAGTAAACGCTGGTACAGTTTCTACACAAGGCTTAAAAGACAGTGTTAGGGATTTATTATTAAACCATGCATGGAACAGTTATGGCACAGGCAACAGCTTTGTGCAGTTAACCGACCCTTACACTTTAAACAGCCCTAACTTTTTACCTAAAGCTGGTTCTCCTGCATTAACACAGGGCGCCCAGTTTAACCACGCAGCTTTCCTGGTTAACCCTAAAGACCCTAACTCGGGCTTAGACCCTTTCTGGGATACTACTGGTGTTAACTACATTGGTGCTTTTGGTAGTTTTGACTGGACTGCTGGCTGGGCTAATTTTAACCCAACTGCGGGCGATGCACCAACCGTTAACCCTTCTGCTATTTGTACTAAAAAAGGTGTAACACCTACTTTAAGTAAAGCAACATTTGTTAACGATGTTTGTAAAACTGGCCGTATATCGCTTAGCGGTATCGGTGG
>CAZRDD010000863.1:0-1756 GCA_964598675.1 uncultured Parafilimonas sp. | reverse complement strand
CAATGTTTTTCATAACCCTGTACCCCAAATATCCCACTATTATCCTTCAATGCTTACTTCTTTTTCCAGTTCTTCCAATAGCTGCAGGTGTTTCTCCACTTCGGCCAATATCTGTTCGTCCGTTGTAAGCAATCTTATTTCGTTAGCAACAGCCACCATGTTGTTGTACCGTTCGGCGTTAAAGCCCCCTTCGGGGTTGCCCACCTTCCAGCTTGCCTCAAGATAGTTTAATAATGTAACGGCCCTTTCTAACGGGTACTGTTCTGCTGGCCGTACAGAAAGTGCTTCGGTATAATAATTCAATGCTTTTTCAAAGTTGTCGCTCCTGCCACCCTGCGGATATTTTGCATAGGCATTGGCAAAATTATTGCACACCATTCCAAACTCATACGGGTAATCTACCTTATTGTAAAATTCAAGTGCCTCGTTAAACGATGTTGCCGAAAGTGCTGCCCATATACTGCGCTTTTTATTTTCATCTGGAAGCTCGGCATAAATTACCCCCAACTGGTGGTGAATATCTGCAAACACATCGGGCGCTTCATCTTTTTTAAATACCAGCAATGCCTCGTGATATGCTTCCAATGCACTGCGGTAAAACTGGGGATTGCCCGCCTGTGCCCAGTCGTAAAATAAACGACCTTTTACAAGCTGCGCCTGCGCCGTCATTTCAAGCTGGTTTTCTGCTTTAAAGTATGCAACAGCTTTATTAATGTACCCGAGGGACTCTGCATAGCTGTTGCTGTAATTGGCTATAGTGGCAGCATCCATCCACAAAAATGCCGCAATGGTTTTATGCCCCTGTTTATCAAAAAACTGCAGCGTATCCCACAAACGTGTTTTTAACTGTGCAAGCAATTCATTATCATAGGGAAAAATTAGCTGCTTCATAGCCGCCTGGCACCAAACCCTTTCCAGTGCATATTTGGGGTAATCTGCAAGGGTATCTTTTTTCTGCTGGTCAATTAACCGCATGGCGGCAGCACTCTCCTCATTATCAATTAAAAAGGCAGCGTAATATTTTAACGTGTATGCCTTGTACTGTGGTTCAAATGCCAGTTCCAGCGCATCGGTATAATGCGCCTCAACTGCGTCGGCATTTATGCCTGCACTAAAACGCCCATAATTTAATGCAATGGCTATGTTATGGTTAAAAGCATAGTTTTCAAACGGGTGTGCAAACTTTGTTCTTTCCAGTAATTTCTCCACCGCATTATCGGCAATTTCCGCTTTTAAAATGGCCTGTATCACATCAAAAATATACAGCATGGCAGGGTAACCCGTAAAATATTGGGGGTACTTTTCCTCGTTGCCCAGCATCCCAAATACAGTGCCTAAAAAATAGTTTTTATTAAACGGAATTTGGGAAGGGAACACTATAGCCGGCCGCTTATCAAGCCAGTCGGGCAAAATGTGAATCCTGTTTTCATTTACATATATCGCGTTTGATACGCCTGGTAAAACATCATCGGCCTGCATAACCTCTACTAGCTCGTTAAGCCTGTCTACAGATTCAATATATTCATGAATGGTTACCGCCTCTAAACTGTCTTGGTAAAATACGTATAATAATTTCTCTGCCATGGTTACAATGTTATTTTTAAAATATGCAGGGCCTCTTCTACCACAAATGCAAGGTCCCTGTCGCTGCTGCTTATATCGTTATCCAATAAAACTTCCTGAACTGCAATAGATTTATCGCCTGCTGCATTTTTAAGTTTCAGCATTTGCTGGCTGGCTTTGTGAATGGTTTTAA
>CAZRDD010000862.1:0-1758 GCA_964598675.1 uncultured Parafilimonas sp. | reverse complement strand
TAAATATGGTGGGATAAAAATCGAGAAAATTGCCCTGGAAGCCCTGCTTCAGCCGCTCCATATACACCTGTGGCGGCACTATTACCAGCATACCCAGCAACAGGGGTATAAAAAGCCGCCTGAAGCGCAGGCCAATAAAACCGCCGCCGCTCCTGTTCTGTAACATAAAATAGCTAACGGTGCCCGAAATAAAAAACAGCAACGGCATACGGAAGCGGTGCAGAAAAGCATTAAACTCCAGCAGTATGTTACTGGTTTCTTTGTTTTTGATGTGCCAGCCCCAGTCTGACACAAAAGGCATGGCTGAATGAAAGAACAGCACGCCTATGATGGCGATGATACGAAGCCAGTCTAAATACGCCTGCCGGGTGGTGGAGGTTTGCATAAATGTTATTTTACACAAACTTATAAGCAGCCAATGCCGGGCAAAAAACCGTTTGACCTGTGGACAGTTTTTGGTGACGAAAAGCAGAATGCAGGAAACAGAGGCTGCAACAGCCCCGCCGAAGGTGGGCATATCTTAATAAGTAAAAGCACCGCCTTTGCGGCTTTGCGCCTTGGCGCTAAACCCTAACCCATAAAAATATTTTCGCGCGAAAACACGAAGCCCCAAACCTGTATTTGATAAATATTCCTGTTACGAAACGGCAGCACTAACCCGCTTTACTGAAGCACCTGTACCAAAATGGTGTATTTACCGTCCTTCTTTTGCCAAATTCTAAGGTAGTTGCTTATGGTTACCTGTTTACGGGCTATGCCATACACATACACCAAATCGCCGGAGGAAGATACACCGCCACCTATAGGGTTAAAGTCCATACCGGCGGGTATTTGCTGCAGGCTGGCTAATATGTTTTGCGCACCTGTTACGGGCGGCTGGCCGGGCAGGTTAAACCAGCTATCATTGGTAACCACAGCATTATACGCCTGGTTATGCAGGCTTGCATATTGCTGTATAAACTGCCTGTCAATGGTTAGGGCATCAACATTATCCAGGCTGCTAACGGTGGTACCCATCCATTTTTTAACGCTGGTAAAAGGGTAAACGCTGCTGCCGGTTTCGGTACCTATATCAACCAAAAACTTCCATTCGCCTTTATCGTCTGTATGCCAAACGGTGGTAAAACTTCCCGCAGCAACGGCACTGTCGGTTTGTTTATGCTTAAACACCCAGGGGCCGGTGGTAAAGCCCAGCTCACCAGACTGTGCTATGCCTGCAAAAGCGGGCTGCCAGGCCAGCACATCAGTGGTAGGGGCGCGTTTGCTCCAGGTGGTAAACGCATTCAGTATTTTGCCATCGTTAAAAACAACCGCATCGGCACTGTCCATAAATTGTAAAAAAGCCTGTTTTGTACCATGTGCAAGGGCAAAGGCGGCAAATTTTTGCTCGGCAGCAATAACGCTGTCAACCTTACTTTGGGCTATGGTGGTACTGGTGGTAAGCAACAACAGGATTATTGAAATAAATAACCTGGCCATGTGTGTGTTTTAAAGGTGTTTATAAAATCAGCATTGCACTAATATACACCTAAACAACGTACCAAAAAAGCGGGTAGTATATCTACTGAAAGAAATTGCAGCAGTATAAAAAAGGGCGGTTACAAATACAACTGCACCATCATGCGCCAGTGGCGGGGGCGGTGGGCTTCGCCTTCCCAAACATAAAATTCGTGGGGAATGTTTTTAGCGGTTAAGGCCGCATCCATTTTTTGGTTACTGTCAAAAAACGGGTCTTCCTCCCCAATAACCAGTATTATT
>CAZRDD010000861.1:0-1760 GCA_964598675.1 uncultured Parafilimonas sp. | reverse complement strand
CAGGGTTTATTAAAGATGCTGGAGGGTACGGAAGTATTGGTGCCACCACAGGGAGGCCGCAAGCACCCTGAGCAAAAAATGATAAAAGTTAACACCAGCAACATACTGTTTATTTGTGGCGGTGCGTTTGATGGTATAGATAAAGTAATTGCCAGGCGTGTAAACACCAATGCCATTGGCTTTAGTGTTAATAAAACGGAGCAGGAACTGCAAAAGAAAAACTTGCTGCAGTTTATTAACCCGCAGGATTTAAAAAGTTTTGGGCTGATACCCGAACTGCTGGGCCGTTTACCGGTAGTTACCCATCTTGACCCCCTGGATGCAGATACCTTGAGGTCAATTTTAACTGAGCCTAAAAACAGCCTGATAAAACAGTACACCCGCCTGTTTGAAATGGAAAATATTCAACTGGTGATTGATGAGCCGGTGTACGATTTTATGGTGAGCAAAGCGCTTGAGTTTAAGCTTGGTGCAAGGGGTTTAAGAAGTATTTGCGAACATATACTTACAGATGCAATGTTTGAACTGCCCGGAAGCGGGGTGAAGGAACTGCATGTTGACCTTGACTATGCAGAGAACAAGCTTAAAAAGAGCAAACTTAGCATGCTTAAAGTAGCATAACCTTGTGGAAATTATATAAACAAAAGGTCCCTGCCGGTGTGGCGGGGATTTTTTGTTTAGTAGATAAATGGTATGAGGCCACTGGTGGTTTTTTTGTAGTTCAGGTATTCCTCCCCAAACTGCGAAATCAATGCTTTTTCCTCCACTTTTATACGTTTAATAAAAGCAATTAAAATTGATATGGTAATTATTGCCAGTGAAACCCAGTTGTTTAACGATATGCCAAAGCCAATAAATGACACCAGTGAGGCGAAATAGGAGGGATGCCTAAGGTATTTGTAAAAGCCGTTTTTCTTTAATTGGTGGCCTTGCTTAATGGTAACATCCACCGTAAAAAAGCGGCCCAATGTAGCAATAACTGCCAGCCTTAAAGCAATACCTGCAACAATAACGGTCAGCCCCGCATACGTAATATTCTCGTTGTTTGAAATGGGTATATGATGCCAAATGGATACAAATACTGCTGCGGTAATGCTAACCGCTATGGTTAGCCAAATAAAGGTAAGCGAGCCTTTGTCTGCACCTTGTTTATCGGTTTTTTTTGAGCGTACCAAACGGTTTAACAGCACTTCAGAAACAAACCAAACAATATAAATGATGATGAAAAGTAAACTCATAACCGGCAGTGTATTTGTTTGTGCCCAATATACTAAGGTTTAATTATTAAACTGAGTCACAATTTTCGCCACATGTATATTCTTTGGCAATTTTACGAGAGCATTACTTAGGCGAGATGCTAAGGTAAGGCCGCATAATATTGAAGGATGAGTCGCGCAGGCCGTAGGTTTTGGCAACATCATCAACCGAGCTGAACCCATGCATGCTTTGCCTGAATTTTACAATGCGGTTGGCTACCGCTTCTGTTACCCCGGGAAAAATCTTGAAATCTTCTGCGGTAGCGGTATTTACATCCAGCATTTTAAACCCGGTGGTTTTGGCGGTTGGGTTAACTGCCCCATCAGTAGTTTTTACAGTGGCCGTGCCATTTACTGGCGGGGGCGTTGCACCAAAGCGGATATAAGGCAAAACCGCATCAACAGCTTTGGTACGTATACGGGAAACATTGTACAGGTCTTCAGGTTTTTTAAACTTGCTTATGGCCTCCCGGTAATGCAATATGTTGGCGATGGTTTTATCCC
>CAZRDD010000860.1:0-1769 GCA_964598675.1 uncultured Parafilimonas sp. | reverse complement strand
AGCGCCCGCACATCAGTGCGAAATGCCTGCTGCAGCACTTCCTGTGCGGTAACTACATCGTTGTTCTGCTGGGCTTCTTCCAGCTTTTTTCTGTCAACCAGCAACGCCTGTGCATAGGTAATCATAATAGCTTCTACCGATTGCAACAGGTCTTCCAGCGGGTCTTTCACATTGTGACTGGCATCAATCATCCAGCCCAGGCCGGTGGCATGGTCCATCCTTTTGGCATCCATCCCTTCTACCAGCTCGTTAAATATCAGGAACAACTGGTAGGGTTTTATGCTGCCTACTGTAAGGTCGTCATCACCGTACTTGCTGTCGTTAAAATGAAAACCGCCCAGTTTGCCCTCCATCAGCAGCAGCGCCACTATTTGCTCAATGTTGGCATTGGGCAAATGGTGCCCAAGGTCAACCAGGGTTTGGGCTTTAGGCCCAAGTTTGTTTACATAGGTGAAGGATTGCCCCCAATCCCCAACCGTGGTGCTGTAAAAATTAGGCTCATAAGCCTTGTATTCTACAAACATCTTCCAGTCTGATGGCAGGGCGGCGTAAATTTCCTCCAGGCTCTCCAGCGTATTTTGAAACGCCTTGCGGAAATTTAACTGGCCGGGAAAACAACTGCCATCGCTCAGCCAAACAGTTAACGATTGTGAGCCGAGTTCCACCCCATGCTTTATTACTTCAATATTATGTTCAATGGCCTGCCTGCGCACGGCTTTGTTTACATGCTGTAACGACCCAAACTTATAACTCAATGCCTGGCCGGGCTGGTCCTGAAAAGTGTTGCTGTTCATGGCATCAAACTTCAACCCGTTTGCGGCTGCCAATGCTTTAATATGGGCGGCATCGCCCGGTATATCCCAGGGTATGTGCAGCGATATAGCCCCGCTGGAATTGTTTAAGGCATGCAGCAGGCCAATGTCTTCAATTTTTTCCTCCAGGCTGCGTGGTTCGCCACCACCGGCAAACCGACCAAAACGGGTGCCGCCCGTGCCTAAAGCCCACGATGGTATGGCCACCTGGAAGCTGATGAGCTTTTGCAGAATGTCTTCTGCATTATCAATCCCCTCCTGTATAAAATTAAAACGGCGGCTGTGTTCAGCCAGCAAAGGCTCATTATGCCCTTGTATGGAAACCTTTTCAATGCGCATAGCAATGGTTTTCTATGGTAAAAATACAGGCACAAAAAAGCAGCACCTGCGGTACAATACGTTATGTTTAAAAATAACAGTTATTGGGTAAAAATAGAACCGAAAAAAGCTGTTGCCGTCATGGGCTGTATGGCTAAATCAGGGATGCTGCCTGATATTAAAACAAGGGGCCGCATAACCGAAATAACATTCCCTTATAATTACTCCAACATCTTTTCCGTGTAAAAATCACCCGGCCAGCCCCACAAAAAATACAGCCCGGCATGCAATAATAGTTGTTCAACTATATCATCACCTGCCGGGCTGCCATTGTTGTAGTTATCTGCTATAACCCTTTTATGTAGGTTACACTGTCTTTAAAGTTAACCATATCCATCTCCACAAAAAAGTTCTTTACGCCGCCGGTTTTAGCCGCCGCAAAAAAGGCTGGCCAATCAATCATACCCTGCCCAACGGGTACCTGCTTTTTATCACTGGTCCAGTCTGAAAGGTGGGCTGAAATAAACCTGCCGGGATATTTGTTAAAATAGTCAGATGCCTTGTAGCCAAGCTGAATAACCTCTGTTTGAAACTGCATTTTTACCAGGGCGGGGTCAAAACGGCTCATTAAAGCATCAT
>CAZRDD010000859.1:0-1771 GCA_964598675.1 uncultured Parafilimonas sp. | reverse complement strand
GAATGAGAACGACTGGCTGCTGCTTAACCAGCTTGGTTACAGCCGGGCAGGTTTTAACAACAAGCCTTTTAACCACGATAAGGTTACCCAACTGTACAACAGCCTGCTTGATTATTTTGGTAACAACGGCTACCCTTTTGCCAAAATAGGGCTGGACAGTGTTAGCATAAACAACGGTACTATTGAAGCCCATTTAACCATTAACAAGGGACTGCTGTACCATATTGATACCGTTATACTTAGCGGTACGGCCAAAATAAGCCGCAGTTTTATTTATCGTTACCTGGATATTAATCCGCACGATGTGTACAGCCAGTCCAAATTAGACCGTATTGCCCGCCGCCTGGCAGAACTGCCCTACGTGGAGCAATACCAGCCCTGGGGCATTACCATGCTTAACAACGGGGCCAATATTAACCTGTACCTGCAACCCAGGCGCAGCAACCAGGTAAATGTGCTGGTGGGCTTTTTGCCCTCTAACCAGTCTACCGGGGGCAAACTGCTGCTTACCGGCGATGCCGCCCTTAGCCTGCGCAACCCTTTTGGCAATGGCGAAACCATTGGCGTAAACTGGCAGCAGCTGCAGGCGGGCAGCCCTAGGCTAAACCTGCTGTTTCAGCGTCCGTACATCTTTAACACCCGTTTTGGCTTCAACGGCGATTTTGAACTGTACAAGCAGGATTCTGCCTACCTCAACATCAACAGCCATTTTGGGTTGCAATACGTGCTTTCTGCCAGCCGCCAGGGCAGTGTGTATATTCAAACCAAATCAACCACGGTGCTTAATATTGATACAGCCACCATAAAACTCACTAAGCAACTGCCGGGCATAATAGATATGTCGTCCATCAGCCTGGCGGTACAATACAGCTACAACAATACCAATTACCGTTTTAACCCCCACCGTGGCAACGACCTTCAGTTAACCATGGCTTTTGGCAACAAAACCATTAAGAAAAACAATGCGGTATTAGGCATTAAGGATGCCAGTTTTAACTACGCCACCCTGTACGATTCCCTTCAACTGCACAGTTACCTGTTTACGGCCAAGGTGCTGGCAGCGCATTATTTTCCGCTGGGCAGCCAGGCTACTGTAAAAGCCGCCGTAAATGCAGGATGGTATCAAACCCCATCCTATTTTCAAAACGAACTTTTTCAGTTAGGCGGTTATAAACTGCTGCGCGGTTTTGATGAAGAAAGTATTTATGCCAGCCGCTACGCCGTTGGCACTGCCGAATACCGTTACCTGCTGGGCCAAAACTCCTACCTGTTTGCTTTTGCCGATGGGGGCTGGGCACGTTACCAGGCCCTTGGCATTGAGTTTGCCCACAGCTACATCGGGCTGGGCTTTGGCCTGGCCTTTGAAACCAAAACAGGTGTTTTTAATATCTCCTTTGCCGAGGGCAAGCGCGACGACGGCAACTTCGACTTTAATCATTCCAAAATACACCTGGGTTTTGTGAGTGTGTTTTAGGGGCTTTGGGTCCATGGTCCATAGTCGATAGTCCATGGAGAAAGCCGGAACCTGTAATTCATCAAAGAAGCTTTGAATACGAGGCTGTGCTTCTGGTCCATGAGGAAGGCCGCTGCATATGTTAAGCACTCATTCCAACCAGTACATTATACATCAATATCTCTTACTGCTTTAAATTTTTAACACAACGAAACAGCAACCTGCAAAGAGAACATAGAACACATAACCGGGAACAAAGAACCTTACCCCGAACCGCAGAACATTCAAACAATCAAACATTCAAACTGTTCAAACCCG
>CAZRDD010000858.1:0-1775 GCA_964598675.1 uncultured Parafilimonas sp. | reverse complement strand
AGCCGGAAGCATTACCGTTGATGGTAACCTTGATAAGCCTGAATGGCGGGAGGCTAAGTGGAGCAAACGTTTTGTGGATATGGTTACCGGCCAGCCCGGCATGTACAACACCCAAACAGCCCTGCTGTGGAATGAGCAGCATTTGTATATAGCCTTTTACGCCGAGGAGCCTTTTACAGAAGCATACCAAACAACACGTGACAGCATTGTGTTTTTAGAGAACGACCTGGAGGTGTTTATTGATGGGGGCGATTGTTATTACGAGCTGGAAGTGAATGCGGCTAACACCGTTTACGAGGTGTTTTTTATTTGGAAAGATGCCTATACCAAAAGCAGCCGTTTTAATACAGCGCAGTTTGATGTACACCACCCGCAGGCATACACCTTTGGCGGTGATTACGACCGCAGCGGCCCCAGTTTTTGGAAAGGCACCCACCCGCGCGGCATACGCTGGGCCTTTACCAATTTTGATTTGCCTGGCCTTGAAACGGCTGTAAAAGTAGATGGCGTACTAAATGATAACAGTGTTATTGATAAAGGCTGGAGCCTGGAAATTGCCATACCCTGGGCCAGCCTGCACCTGCTGGCCAATGGCCGCAGCGTACCGCCACTACATGGTGACGTGTGGAATATGTTTTTGGGCAGGTTTCAAAAGCTTATGGCTGGTGGCAGGGAGGTTACACCGCACCCCGCTATGGCATTGAACAGCCACGGCATTTACGATACCCATTTGCCGGATAAATGGAGCAGGATTATGTTTGCGGCAGAATAAGCTGCCAGTGCTGCAGGTTTAAATAATAAATACCAATATCAAAAAACGAATGGCCGGTTTTAAAAACGTTTTGTACATGAAAAAAACAGCGCTTATTATAGTTTCTCTTGCAGTCTGGCTGGCAGGTTTTGGCCAAAATGCAGCACCTGTGGTGTTTACCATATCGTTAAACGACACTGTGCAGCAAATACGCAACATTGGGGCTTCGGGCTGCTGGTATACCGAGGAAATTGGCAGCAAATGGCCCGCAGCGCAAAAGCAACGTATGGCAGAACTGTTGTTTAGCCGTGCTGCCGGGGCATATGGTAAACCAAAAGGTATTGGGCTGTCTGCATTTAGGTTCAATATTGGCGGTGGCACCGCCGAGCAGGGCGACAGCAGCGGTATTGCGGATGCCTCTCACCGGGTGGAGTGCTTTCTATCCCCCAATGGTACGTATAACTGGCAAAAACAGGCAGGCTATACCTGGATGCTTCGTCAGGCAAAAAACTATGGGGTGGAAAACCTTATAGGGTTTGTAAACACTCCGCCGGTGCAGTTTACCCAAAACGGGCTGGGCTATAAATTGCAGAAAGATTTTACGGCCAACCTCAAAGAAGATAAATATGAGGCCTATGCCGATTTTTTGGCCACTGTGGTAAAGCATTTCGACAGCCTTAAACTGCATTTTAACTATATAAGCCCGGTAAATGAGCCGCAGTGGGATTGGAGCGATATCTATGGCAAAGCAAAACAGGAGGGCAGCCCCTGGACGAATGCGGAAATATTTAAAACCGTAAAAGCGCTTAATACCAGCCTGAACAATAAAAAACTAAAAACAGATATACTGGTTACCGAAGCAGGTATGCTTAGCTTTTTGTATGGCGGCAATACAAAAGCATCAAGGCAGGTGCAGGAGTTTTTTAACCCCTCAGGCAGTTTGTATATGGGAGGGTTAAACCATGTAACGCCTTATGTGGAAGGGCATGGCTATTTTACTGAGGAAGGTAACAGCAATTTAATA
>CAZRDD010000857.1:0-1776 GCA_964598675.1 uncultured Parafilimonas sp. | reverse complement strand
CTATGGACTATGGACTGCGCCGGCCCCCGGACTGCGCCCGGTCATCCATCCTCCGTGATTTACCACGGACCATAGCCCATGGACCATGGACTAAGCAGGACTATGGACTAAATCAATCAACCACCCAGGTATCCTTGCTTCCGCCGCCCTGGCTGGAGTTTACCACCAGCGAGCCTTCGCGCAACGCTACACGGGTTAAGCCGCCGGGTACAATATCAATACCATCGGGGCCGCACAGCGCATAGGGCCTAAGGTCCACATGGCGGGGCTGCAGCCTGCCATCAATAAAGCACGGCACGGTAGATAGTTTTATAATAGGCTGTGCTATAAAGCTGCGCGGGTCTTCCTCAATTTCCTTCTTCGCTTTAAGCCATTCTTCCTCTTCAATTTTATTGCCCATCACCATGCCGTAGCCACCGCTTTGGTTGGTACGTTTTACCACCATGCTGTGTATGTTTTTAAACACATGCTCCCTGGCGGCGGCATCGCTTAGCTGGTAGGTAGGCACATTTTTTAAAATGGGCTCTTCGTTTAAATAGTATTTAATCATATCCGGCACGTAGGCATACACGGCTTTATCGTCGGCCACGCCATTGCCCACGGCGTTTACCAGCACTACGTTGCCTTTGCGGTAGGCACCCATTATGCCCGGCACGCCCAGTACGCTGTTGGGGCGAAACATCAGCGGGTCAATATAATCATCATCAATACGGCGGTAAATAACGTGTACCCTTTCCAGCCCGCTGGTGGTTTTCATGTACACCTTGTGGTTATCCACCACCAGGTCGCGCCCCTCCACCAGGGGTATACCCATTTGCCGGGCAAGAAAAGTGTGCTCGTAGTACGCCGAGTTGTAAATACCCGGTGTAAGCAGCACCACTGTTGGGTTTGATATTTGCTGCGGTGCCAGTGCCAGCAGGTTTTGGTGCAGCAGCAGCGGGTAATTGTTTACCATGCGCACCCTGTTGCTGGCAATCATATCCGGAAAGAGGCGTTTGGTAACCTCCCTGTTTTCCAGCATATAGCTTACGCCGCTGGGGGTACGCAGGTTATCTTCCAAAATGTAAAAAAGGCCATCATCGCCGCGTATAAGGTCAATACCGCTTATGTGTACATAAATATCGTAAGGTACTTTTATGCCATGTACCTCGCGGGTGTAGTGCGGGCAGGAGGCAATAAGCTCCTTGGGTATAATACCATCGTTAAGTATTTGCTGGCTGCTGTACACATCTTTTAAAAACATGTTAAGCGCTTTAAGCCGCTGTTTAATACCACGCTCAATATTATCCCACTCAGGCCCGGTAATAATGCGGGGGATGATGTCGAAGGGGAAAATACGTTCAATACCCGCATTATCGCTGTACACCGTAAAGGTGATGCCCTGGTTCATAAAAAGCTCGCTGGCAAGCCTGTCTTTCTGGTGCAGCGCTTCTGTATCCAAGTGCTGTAATACAGCAAACACTTTGCTGTACTGCTCGCGTATTTTTTGTGCATCGCACATTTCGTCCCAAATGCCTTCGGGGCAGCCATACTGCTCCAATAAATTGTTTAACGCCATAGAGTAATTGTTTAGGAGGCCGCAATTAGCTGCTTACCGTACTGTAGCACAGCCGCAACTTTTTTTTCGAAGACGACTGAAATATACAGCGATAAATTAAAAAAATGTAAAAAAAACTAAAAAAATATTTACAAATCAACCGATTTTGAGGGTATTTGCCTAATATTTTACATATAGAATTTTTTACCATGCAATAAAGCAGGGTGTACAACAGTGTT
>CAZRDD010000856.1:0-1776 GCA_964598675.1 uncultured Parafilimonas sp. | reverse complement strand
AAAAAGTAAATAATGTTCATTAGTGTTTCATTAGTTTCAGCATTGGCACACCAGCATATTGCTCAAGCTGCTTACAGGCAACAGCAAATTCCTTTTTAGCAAATTCAAAATCAGCGGCTGCATTGCCTGCAATTTCGCCAACCCTTGACAGTTCACCAGCATTTATTATACCATCCTTAAACTCTTTTTCTGCTACGTTTACATGCAGCTTTGCTGTTTGGTTGGTAGCGCTTCTTATTTTTACCAGGTTGCCAAATTGTATAACCGAGTAATAAAGATTAATAATTACATTATTGAGCGATATTTCAGACTCTGTTTTTTTATGCACAGCCGCATCAACCTGCGCCTGGTATATGCTTATGCGGGGTTTTCTGCCTACAAATTCGTACAAAGGTATATTTACCTGTACGCCGCCCCTTACACCTGTGGTAAGGTTGCTTGATGTTACTCCATTGGGGTTGGTAGCATCGGAGGCAACAATTGACTGGTTACCTCCAGAATAGTTTACAAAACCAACAACGTTGCTGGTCCAGGAACGTTTTATAAAGTCAACCTGGTATTTTGACTCATTTACTACATCCTGCTGAAATTTAATGGTAGGGGAGTGTTTCAGGCAAATATCTAAAACACTGTCTAATGGTATAAGCTGGTCTACAATATCTATGCTGTCGTTAAACCATGCTGTATCAGGCGCTATCTTGTTTTGTGCGCCTGCTTTGTAACCTGTTAAACAAAAAAAGGCCATTGAACATATCGTAATAAAAATCTTCATGCTTAAACGTTCTCTTTTTGAAACAGGGCCGGAATCGTACGTAAAATAAGTTTAATATCTCCTATAAAACTATGATCTTTTGCATAAACGTTATCAAGCATCAGCCTCTCATCTTCCGACATTTCGCCTTTGCCACGTTTTTCTACCTGCCAAAGCCCTGTAATGCCTGCAGGAGCTAAAAAGCGCAGGGCGTATTTATCTGTGGTTAGCTTTTCTGCTTCATACAATGGCAATGGCCTGTTGCCCACTATACTCATATCACCAATAATTACATTCCACAATTGCGGCAGTTCATCAACGCTGGTGTTGCGAATTATTTTACCTACTTTGGTAATGCGAGGGTCGTTTTTAAGCTTGATAAAAGCTGACCCCGCCTGGGCCTTTTTAGAATAATTGTATTGTTTTTCGCACCACTTGTTATTATCGGCATATAACGGAAACTGGCATTGCGTACCCATTAGCTTACATTGGTCGCAAAGTTCGCTTACCGTAGTTTTTTCTGCCTGTGCCGCCTCTGCACCTGAATATTGGTTTAGGTGTTTCAGGTCTTTTAGCTTTTTATCGGCGTTAACGTACATTGACCTGAACTTATAAAACTTAAATATTCTATAACCGGTACCAACCCTTGGCGAGTAGTAAAAAACCGGCCCCCTGGATTCTAATTTAAGCGCTATGATAACCAGCAGAAAAACCGGCGATAAAAGGATGAGTGCAAGGCCTGCAAAAAAGCAATCGAAAACCCTTTTAATAAAGGGCGTTTTATAAGCCTTAAAATCCTGCTGCTTGTGTTTGCTGTGCAGCGCATCCCAATTATCAATTAAAAAAGTTATTCTTCTTTGAAAATGTATTTTATTCAGGGGTTGTTTATACAAATCGGCAATGCCCGAGGTTAAAGCAAGTTTTTGAATATTAGGGGTAATATGGCCGCAAATTAAAACAAAAGGCACATCCACAAACTTTTTTGCCCGCAATGCCTGCACCATAGCAATACCAAAAGGGTCCAT
>CAZRDD010000855.1:0-1792 GCA_964598675.1 uncultured Parafilimonas sp. | reverse complement strand
TCTGTAAAACACTGTCAACATCAGCCTTGTTATATGTACGGGCCATAAATTGTATGTGGTGGTTTAATTTATACAAGGGGGCGGCATCTTTATAATCGTACAAAAAAAACAGGCACTGCTTTTCTATATTCATTTTTCGCAGCAGCTTGGTGGTGGTTATGGCAGCCCTTTCTCCTTCTTCCTTATAATCTATATCAAGCATTATTTTTCCCTTTACCAGTGTAAGCACTTCTTTAAAAGTGGGTATTTTTTCAAGGGTGGGCTTGTCGTTAAACAGTAAAAAATACTTCTGTAGTTCTGCGTACGTTAAATCCTCCACCTTGCCTTTGCCGGTGGTGGTACGGTCAATTTTTTCATCGTGCATGCAAACAAGTACCCCGTCTTTTGTTTCGCGTACATCAGTTTCAATAATATCAACCCCAATGCGGATAGATTCTTTCATGGCAGCAAGCGAGTTTTCGGGGTAGGCTAAATGTGTTGCGCGGTGCGATGCCACCAATATCCTTTGCGGGTGTTTATTGAAATCGGACAATATACTATCCAAATTAGATTGCCCTTTGGCCGATATACTAAAAATGCAAATAGCTGCGCTGAAAATAAAGACTTGAAATTTCATTTTGCAAGAGTTGATGGAAAGCCAAAAGTTGCTACCATGTTAGATTTTTATTTTGCCAGCGCAAGCTATTAAAATAAAACTGCATCTGTATGAAGCCTGTGTTAGTAAGGTAAGCTGCGGTTGGGTGAGTAGCAAGTTGTATTGGTTAAAAGCACAGATGTTTAACCCGGATGCTTGCTTTTACGGGGTTGTTTTGCTTTAATTAAAAAAGGCACTGATTTTCAGCGCCTCTTTTAATTTGCGGAGAGAAAGGGATTCGAACCCTTGATACCCTTTGACAGGTATACACACTTTCCAGGCGTGCCTCTTCAACCACTCGAGCATCTCTCCTTTCACAAAAAACAATCTTTCAAATACCAGCAGTAATAACTGCCCCGTTTTAAAAGGATTGCAAAAATAATGGCTTATTGCTCAGTTTCCGAATATTTTTTCGGCGTTGGCTGTTGTAACCTCTGCAACTTCCTGCAGCGATACGTGTTTTAAGTCTGCCAGTTTTTGGGCTACATAAGTAAGGTAGCTGCTTTCGTTGCGTTTGCCACGGTAAGGCACTGGCGTAAGGTAAGGGGCATCCGTCTCAAGCACAAGGTGTTGCAGGCTAATATTGGCAAGCGCCTCTGCCAGGCCCGCATTTTTATACGTAATAACGCCCCCTATGCCCAGTAAAAAGCCCATTTGGGTTATTTGTTCAGCATCTGCTGCTGTACCGCTAAAACAATGAAATATGCCCTGTAACCCTTTATCAGTAAAGGGTTTAAGTGTTTCAATGGTTTGGGCCATAGCATTGCGGCTGTGTATAACAATGGGCAGGCTGTGGTTTAATGCCAGTTGCATCTGGCCGTTAAAGGCTTCGTATTGCTGGGCTGTAAAGGTTGTATCCCAGTAAAAGTCAAGGCCAATTTCGCCAATGGCGGCAAAATGCCTTTTGCTTACCCATTCTTCCACCAGGGCCAGCTCTTTCTTATAATCTTCTTTTACATAACAGGGGTGCAGCCCCATCATGGCAATAGCCCTTCCAGGGTAAGCCGCTTCAAACGCCAACACATCATCAATAGCTTCGCTGTTAAGGCCGGGCAGGTAAAATTTTTGTACACCAGCCGCTTCGGCACGCTGCATAACGGCGGCCTGGTCATTTTTAAACTCCTCAAGGTAAAGGTGACAATGTGTATCAATCAAACG
>CAZRDD010000854.1:0-1806 GCA_964598675.1 uncultured Parafilimonas sp. | reverse complement strand
TGCCGTAAAGCCGCCGGGGCCTGCCCAGTTGTACCATTTTGCATTACTGGCTGCAAGTACAATGGTGCCGCCTGCACAAACGGGGCTGTTGCTGTAAACAGACAGTTTTTTTACAACATTTACTGTTACAGTGGCTGTATCAAAGCAACCATTCGCCCCCACGGTTACAAAATACGTTGTTGTATTGGCGGGCGAGGCCAACGGACTGGAAATATTGAACGATGACAATGAGGAAGAAGGCGCCCACGTGTACGTTTGGCCGCCCGACGCGGTTAACCGCGCAATGCCGCCTGCACATATAGTGGTATCCTTCCCTGCACCGGCAGTAACACTATACACAGATACAGTGGTTGAATCTATTACCGAACAACCTTGCGGCGAAACAACTGTTACATAATACTTGCCCGCATTGGCTGCCGATGCACCGGCAATAACAACGGTATCACCAGAATGCTTAAAATTACCCGGCCCCGCCCAGTTATACAAAGCGCCCCCGCCTGCTGTTATTATCAAACTGCTGCCAGCACACAACGGGCTGTTGTTTGTAATAACCGGCGCGGGCACAAGGCCCACCACAACAGTATCAATATTCGATGCCACACGGCAGCCAGGCGAGCCTATATTTTGCGCCTCCGCCATGGTAAGCCGGTACAGGTAAGTACCTGCAGCTATAGTTTTGTTAAGCACAACCTGTAGTGCGGGCGTGGTGGCGGCCGGCACATCCTGCCAGGTTTTACCACTGTCGGCACTCCTCTCCCACTGGTATGCGGGGTTACTGTACCCTTCCGAAATAAAGCTGTTCAACTGCAACGTTTGCGCTGCAGCACCCACGCAACGGCTGGTGCTGTTGCCCATGCTGCCCGCAATATTAATGTTAACCATCGGCCCGCATGAGCGGAACGTTATATCATCCATCGCAAGGTCATTACCACATCCGCCCGGTGCATTGTTAACCATGCGTATCACCACTTCGTTCAGGTTAGGCTGCGTGGTAAAGTAAAAACCGTACTGCTGCCAGTTAATACTGTCGGTGGGGGCAATATCGCCCGTACTGTATTTTTGTATCACACTGCCGTTGAGCTTTTCAATACTAAAGGTAATATTGGGCATTATGCCGGTTGCGCCGCATACGCTGGTGTTTGGTTTTAACAGGTTTATTATCCACGCGGCAAACTGGTAGGTGGTGTTGCCGCACAGCCCCCGCACGGTATCAAGGTAAAAAACACCCGGCGGATAGGATGCATTGATAAGCATGTAATACCCGTTGGGGTCGCCCGTGTGGTCATGCAGCAATGTATGCCATGTATCGGCATAACAGCCGCCACTGCTGTTGGTAACAGTATAACTGCCATCCTGCGTGCAGCCGGAGGTGGTATACGTGTAATTGGTGGTGGCGGCGGCAAGCGGGCCGCCGGGGTTTGCACCGGCGCCAAAGGTAATGTTCAGCACTGGGTCGCCCAGCGCGCCGGTGCACAACTGTGCGCTGCATAAGTTGCATAAAAAGCTCATGCACGCAAGCAGCAATACAACTTTGCCGTTAACAGGTATGTTCCCTTTTTTTGCCATCACGCCAGTGCTGATAATTGCTTTTATAAGTTATTGTTGTGTATCTGCGCAGCTCCATCCCTCCAAAGTTCCCGCACCCTCTTAACTGTCTTTCTCCTTGTATACCAGCAGGTAAACCATAACGCGGTTTAATTTAAAAAGCCAGGGCTCCTGTAGAAACAAAGCCCTGGTGCATTAGCAAAAGCTCCATGAGAAACTAACCTGCTGCCATGATCAAACTGACCTTAATGCCTGAAAATT
>CAZRDD010000853.1:0-1819 GCA_964598675.1 uncultured Parafilimonas sp. | reverse complement strand
TTTAAAATTGTACTGCTTACCTATGTAACCTGTATATGTGTTGAATTGCTGCAATTATACCAGGCGCCGTGGATGAAAAAAATAAGGCATACGCCACCCTTCGGGCTTATTTTAGGCTATGGTTTTTTGTGGAGCGACTGGCTTTGCTATGCGGCAGGCAGTTTGCTTGCCTGGGTGATTGGTTATTTTACTGAGCGGGAACGTAAAGCTGCATAAATATTATTGCCGTAATGGTTTATGCAATGGATTATTTTCTCCATTCAAAGTAGAAGCAACTGCCATTGCCTTCCTCTGTTTCAACCCAAAAGCGCCCCCCCTGCTCTTCTACCAGCATCTTCATAATATTTAAACCAATACCAGTGCTGCTTTCTTTTTTAGCTTTGTTCTCGGTTACTTCAAACAGGTAGAATATTTTTTGTTCGTCTTTTTTTGCAATACCCGGCCCGTTATCCCTCACATAAAACTCGTAATAGTTATCCCTGGGGGTGCAGCCAATTTCAATCAGGCCTTTTTCTTTATCGTTGTATTTTATGGCATTGCCAATAAGGTTTTGAAATACCTGCATAAGCTTAAGCTTGCGGGTAAACAACACAGGCATATCCGTAACAATCTCCAGGCTGATATTGTGGGGCGGAAAAAGCAGGTAGGTTACCATCATGATAAGTTCTGCTACATCTGTTTCCTCCATCACCTGTTCTGCGGCGCTTTTTTTGGAATAATCCAGCAGCGCCGTAATCATGTCAGACAAATGATGCGCAGATTGCGTAAGCATTTCCAGGCTGTTGCATAAATCGGGCTGGCTTGTAAGGCGCTTGTCTTTCTCCATAATGGAGAGTGTGGTTATTATAGAAGCCAGTGGCGATTTAAGGTCGTGCGAAACAATATAAACATACCGTTCAAGCTGCTTATTTATGTATTCTGTTTCTGAGATGGATTGCTTTAGCTTTTTCTGGTAAAAATACAGTTGTTCAAATACCTTTACCTTGGCCCTGGTAATACTAACTTCCAGTGGTTTTTGCAGGTAATCTACGGCCCCCTCGCTAAAACCCTGCAACACATAATGCTCGCCCTTATTAATGGCCGTTACAAAAATGATGGATATATCTTTTGTTTTAGGGTTTGATTTAACCAGCCTTGCTACTTCAAAGCCATCCATGCCGGGCATTTGCACATCCAGCATAATAAGGCCGATGTTGTCATTCTTGAGTATTTGCCGCAATGCTTCATTACCAGAAAGGGCTTTTATAAACTGCCGGTTTTCGCCTTCCAGTATTTCCTGCAAGGCAATCAGGTTGTCTTCCCTGTCGTCAACTAAAAGTATGGTAAATATTTCCGCGGCTAACTGATGCATAACCTGCAACTTTTAAGCGTTACTGAATATTTGCGTTTTCAAGATACTGTAATATTTGCGAAGGCGTAAAAATTAATGCATCCGTATTTTTGCGCTGGCCCGCTGCGGGCATTACAGGGTATTCCGCTGTATCGGGGTCCTGTACAATGGCAACACCTCCTTTAGCAATAACATGGCACAAACCGGCAGCCCCGTCCTCGTTGGCACCGCTTAATAGTATGGCTGTAATATTGGGGCCATAAACGGCAGCAAAGCTTTCCATGGCAACATCTATGGAAGGTCGGCTGTACAGTACGGGTTCGGAGTAATCAAGGCTAAAGGTTTTATCTTCTTCTGCCAGCAGGTGATAGTTGGCCGGGGCTATGTAAACATAACCCAAACAGATAGGTTCCTTATCATCGGGCTCGCGCAGCTTAAGGCCGCTTTTTGAGGTATTAATAATCTTGTCCAGCTCGCTTACGCTGTTTT
>CAZRDD010000852.1:0-1835 GCA_964598675.1 uncultured Parafilimonas sp. | reverse complement strand
CACTGTTTGGCGATATTCTGGAGAAGATGGGGGCCAATGTATTTGTACGCTGCCTGGCACGTATGCACGAGGCTGCCCGCCTGTTTATTATGCTTAACCAGTGGCTGGGCGAAATTAAGCTGGATGATGAGTTTTATATAAAGCCAGAAGAACGTGATGGCAAAGGGTTTGGGGCAACAGAAGCCGTACGTGGCGCGCTGGCCCACTGGGTGGAAGTAGAAGATGGCCTTATTAAAAACTACCAGATTGTTGCACCAACCACCTGGAACATAGGCCCGCAGGATGATAAGGGCAACCCAGGCGCAGTAGAGGCTGCCTTAACCGGCCTCGAAATTGAAGACGCTAACGACCCCGTGGAGGTAGGTATTGTAGCCCGTTCGTTCGATTCGTGCCTGGTTTGCACGGTACATGCCCACGATGCAAAATCGGGCAGGGAGCTGGCCAGGTTTAAAATATAATTTCCGTGCACATGAGAAAAAATAACACCCGTTGATTAAGTTTAGCGGGTGTTTGTTTTAAAAGGCACGTGCTTACCCTGTTAACCCATTTATACATGGTACTTTTTGGCTTCTTTGTAATTTTATCCATCTTCAGTAACAATGTGTTGTGGGTTTTTGGGTTGAGGGCTTCATACCAAACTTTGTTAGAAAACATTTTCTAACCACCGTCTCTTTCGTTTTTTGCTTGTTTTTTACGTGTAATTTTAGCAGTAGTTATTCAGTAATAATATTTCTCAACGATTCTGCCACTGCATGCACGAAATATCTTTAGTAAGAAGCATTTTTAAAACCCTGGAAGAGGAGTTTCCCGGGCAAATAAGCAAAGTGCGCGGCATTCACCTCACCGTTGGTTTATTAAGCAATGTGCAACCCATACTTATGCAAAACGCGTTTGAAGCAGTGCTGGAAGATGAACCCGCTTACAATGCCGCATCTCTTTTTGTAAATGTGTTGCCGGTACTGGTGTATTGCAGCGATTGCGATAAAACCACCGAGGTGCAGCGTTACAAATTTGTATGCAGTTGCGGCAAGCCCAGCAGGAATATTGTTCAGGGGGAGGAATTGATGATTAGCAAGGTTGAGTTTGCAGAAGAATAATAAAAACAGGATTGCAGGTATTGTTATTACTGTTAAGCTTAAAAGGTAAAATGTTCATCTAAAATACTTGTGTAAAATGGTAACTCCAAAATCAAACAGAGCTCCGGTGGGTTCGGTACAGTGCGAGAATACAACCTTGAATTTGCTTAAAGCAAACGATTATGTGGCAAAAGTGATAAGGGAAAGACTGAAGGATATACTGGTGATAAATATTTGCTCCTCGCCGGGCAGTGGCAAAACTACCCTGATGCAGCAAACCGGCAGGCTGCTGAATGGCAGGCTAAACATGGCCGTTTTGGTGGGCGACCCGGAAACGGAACGTGATGCCATACGTATGAAAGAAGTGGGCATTAATGCGCTACAGATTGTAACCGGCGGCATGTGCCATATTGAAGCCCAAATGATTTTGCAAGCGCTGGACCATATTGACCTCACGGGGGTGGATGTGCTGTTTATTGAAAATGTAGGCAACCTGGTATGCCCCGCAGCGTTTGACCTGGGAGAAGATTACAGGGTAACGGTTATATCCTGCACGGAAGGGGACGATAAGCCCAAAAAATACCCGCGCATGTTTTTAACCAGCGAGCTGATGCTGGTATCAAAAAGCGATTTGCTGCCTTATCTGCCTTTTTCGGTTGATGCAGTAAGCCAGGATGCACGGGATATTAACCCGGGGCTGGTTGTAATTACCCTTTCTAGCCTAAAGGGCGAAGGGAGGGATGAGTGGTGCAACTGGTG
>CAZRDD010000851.1:0-1835 GCA_964598675.1 uncultured Parafilimonas sp. | reverse complement strand
GCGTTTGCTAATACAAGCTTGCGCATAAACCAAGACCATTTTTCCCTTTCCCATTCAACACCGTCAATGCTAAGAATAACTTTTTTACCAAATATTTTAAGTATCAAGCCAAATAATGCGTTGTTACCTTGAATATGCACAATATCGGCTGTGTTCTTAAATATTATATGAAGGGTAACTTTAAGAGAATGCAATAAAGAATCTATTCCAGATTTAGGTATGGTTTTAAAGTAAACAACTTTTACACCTTTATAATAATCTGCTCCTTTAGTTTGGCCCGGATAAATTCTGTTATAACCGGTTACAGTATGCCCACGTTCAGCTAACCTGGGCAAAAATTCAACAGCAAATTTATCTGCACCGGCGGAACCTTTACTTGGCGGAAGGGACCTAAAACCAAAGGATGCTATGCGCATATGCTTTATATTCTTTTAAAATTTGTCTTTTAAATATTCTTTAAAATAGATATCCAGATATTCGGTAAGGGCCTCGCGCCAGTCGCGCATAATATTAATCTGCCTTAACTCTAACTTTTTATTAATAAGGCGCTCGCATGGTGGGCGTTGTGCAAAATAAACGTCCTTAAAATGCTCAGAGGAAACTTCAGTAAGCTTCACCTTATCGCTAAGCCCCAACTGTTCAATCAGCTCCTGTGCAACTTCCATTCTGCTTGTTTGCCCTTTACATACAAGATTGTATAAACCCCAATATTCTTTTTCAAAAAGCAGCTTAACGTTTCTTGCAAAGTCTATGGTAAATGTTGGTGTACCATCTTTATCATTTACAATAAACAGTTCTCTTTTTCCACTAACTAACTGCTTAACCAGTTTGTTAATAAACTTTTTATCCTTAGTTGGGCCACCACCCATCATCCAGCCAGCCCGGCAAATGATGTACCTATCAGCATTTTCAATTACATAACGCTCCCCCATGTATTTTGACCTTGCGTAGTGCCCCAAAGGGTTTGGCAAATCCCAATCATCATATAACTCCTTTTTCCCATCAAATATACCAGCGGTACTAATATACAGCAAAGGTATATTAAGGCTGTTTGCTATGTATACAGCGTTTTCAACGGAGATAGTATTTGTAAGGTAGGTATCATCTACGTTTAACTCACAAAATTCAAGATCTGTATAAGCACCAATATGAAATAAATAATCTGGAGCAAAGCTTTCTACATCGGCTTTGTATTTGTCTAACTCTCTAAAGTCAAGAAAACTCAACCAATCAACATTCACATCTTTATCTGTGCATTTAATGTCAAAGTCTTCTTTAAATACTCTATAAAATGCTTCTCCGAGCATGCCGCCTGCACCTGCGATATAAATTTTCTTTTTGGTGTTCATATTAATGCTAATTAAAGTTTACAAATATGGATTTCAATTTTTCCCAATGGTTTTCAAAATTTACAAGGTTCTCAGCATGTACTCGGGCATTTTTGCCAAATGCTACTGCCTTATTTTTATCCAGCCACAAATTTTTAATAATTTCGGCCAGCTGTGCTTGATCCCCCGATTGAAACAATAAACCAGTTTTTCCGTCAATAACCAACTCGGGAATACCACCTATATTACTCCCTACTACAGCCTTTTCCATTAAAAAACTTTCTATTACTGAGAAAGGAAAATTTTCATACCATTCTGATGGGCAAATTACGAATTCCGCGTTTATGGTAAGTTTATATACCATCTCTTTTTGCTGAAAGCCTAACAATTCAACATTCTTTATACCGTTATCTTCAATATATTGTTTTACTTCATCAAACTCAGACCCCGTCCCAGCAACTTTTACTTTAATGTCTGTACCCTTTATCGCATTTATAAGAGTATATA
>CAZRDD010000850.1:0-1844 GCA_964598675.1 uncultured Parafilimonas sp. | reverse complement strand
AAATGTTAGCCAGTAACAGGTATTCTCACAGGCAGCGGGTATACCGTTGTTTTTAGTTGCACTCAGCCAGCTTTTTGTGCCATCGTGGCTCTCCAGCAAGCCAATATCGGTATTGGCCATAAATACATGCTGCTTATCAAACGGGTTAAACACCACGCGGTAACCAGTGGTTACCTCCAGCCCGGTGGAGGACCAGCCCCCGCCCTGCACTTTTTTGGAGTATACCTGCTGCCAGGTTTTGCCCCCATCGCTGGTTTTTATGGTACGGCCAAAATCGGTACCAAAACAAATATTGGGGTTGGTGGGGGCTACGCCTAAACACAACGGATTTTCGCCCCAGGTGGGACCAAAGCGGTTGTTAAGCCAGTCATCGCTAAAATTAGCGCTGGGCTGCATGCTGCCCTTCATTAACTTGTCTTTCCACACCAGGGCCCAGGTACGGCCATAGTCGGCACTTTTGGCCACCCCAATCAATGTAACACTGTCGTTAATCTTCAGGTTGTCGTACGACACGTACAGCACCTCCGGGTGCAGGGCGCTGGTGGCCAGTGTACGCCAGTTGGGCAGGGCTACCCCTTTTGCACCAAACGCCTGCAGGCCCTGCTGTATATTTTGCCAGCTTGCACCACCGTTGCTGGTAGCATAAATGGTTGAAGTTGCTGTGCCATCGGCCCCTTGCCTGCGTGCAATGCCGTAAATATAAAAGCTGCGCTGCGCTGCGCTATAGCCGCCAGACACTTCGGTAAGGGGTGCACCAGCTTCGGGGCCTTTGTTTATAAGCCATTCACCCCCTTTTAACTGCGCTACGGAGTTATTACCAGTTACATACACTGTACGGTTGTTTTGGGGGGATGAGGGGTCAATAAAAATATTGTTTATGCCATCTTCAAGGTCTTTCTCCTTGCTCCATTGCTGGCCGCCATCGGTGGAGGTGTACAACGCCACCTGCTTGTTTATGGAAATGCCTGCATACAGTTTTTTGCTGTTTGCGGGGTCAACCGCCAGGGCCAGCACCTGCCGTATGGTATTATCAGTAGTGGCTATTACGTTTTGCCCGTGGTCGTCCTTAGCTACTATGCCCACCACATCGGCCGGGGCAGGGTATATTAACCGCCATGTATTGCCCTTGTCAATACTCTTGTACAGGCCGGTGGTAGCCGCATACACCACATTTGCATCCAGTGGGTCTAACACGTAATAGTGTACCCGCCCATCAAGGTTAAACATGCGCCAGTTTTTGCCGCCATTATAAGTAACATAACCACCGCCCATATCGCAGGCTATAAAAGCAACATCGGGGTTATGCGGACTAAACGCGGGAAAAAACATGGCTCCGCCGCCGCCAATACCTATGTAGCCCCAGGCATCGTTACGGCCATTGGGGTTTTTATTTTTTTGCGTTGATGATGCCGCTGTTTGTGCGTTGCTGCCTTGTATAAAGAAGCACCCCAGCATAACTGCTGCCACCATTTTAGTTAGCTTTTTAACGTATGTAATTTGCATGATGCTTAAATTATTCTTTAATCTTAAACCAGTGTACAGCATTGCTGTAAAAAATTTTATCCACCACTGTTTTGGGCAATTTTAAACCGGTGAAGCTGCCGTTAACCGTATCATTCGTCATGGTATCATCGGTAACAAAATACTGCCAGTCTTTTAACCAGGTATTGTGTGTGGCGGCCTTCAGGCTATCGGTATTTGTAATGGTGGTATCAATCCATTTATCGGTGCCATACAGCAGCCTGTCCTGGTACTTTATCATAAAATCACGCACCTTTTGTTTATTTTTTTGCGACTGGTACTGCAAATGGCAAATGCGTTCGGCCATATCAACCGCCATGTTG
>CAZRDD010000849.1:0-1848 GCA_964598675.1 uncultured Parafilimonas sp. | reverse complement strand
ACTTTAAACCCAGTGGAAAAAACCGTGCTGCTGGTATGCCTTATGGCGTTTAGCATTACGTTTGTTACAGTAACCAACGGGCAGGGCAGCAAGCTTAAAAAGCCCGTGCCCAATGCACAGGCTAAAAGCAGCACAGTAGTTGATGCCAATGGTGCAAAGGCTGCTGCTAAAGCACAAAAAAACAACCGGCAGCAGCGCGATACTGTTACTGTTGCAGCCACTGTTGATGCGGATAACAGCGTAGTGATTAACCCAACAGCGCAACCAAATGCAGAAGATTATATTGATGGCCTGCAGGTGCTTGGTTATACTAACCTAACGGTTGACCAGTTGATTGAATTAAAGATGAATGGTGTTGATGCCAACTTTATTAAAAGCTTTACCAATGCTGGCTTTGGCCATATAACCCTGCAACAGGCGCTTAACCTTAAAAACCACGGTGTTACCATTGCTTATATAAATGAACTTAATAGTGCAGGTGCTAAAAACCTTACGCTTGAAAAGGTTATAGCATACAGAAATGAAGGTGTTACTGCCGGGTTTGTAAACAGCTTTAAAGCGGCTGGCTATAACAATGTTACTATTGATGAGGCTTTGATGTTGCGCAACCACGGGGTTACCGCTGAATATGTAAATGAGCTGAAGCAGGCTGGTGTTACGGGTATTACCCTTGAAAAAGCGATGGAGTTGCGCGACCATGGCGTTGATGCCAGCTTAATAAATGGTTTTGGCAACGTGGGCTTTACCGGTGTAACAGTTGAAAAGGCGATGGAGTTGCGCGACCACGGTGTTACCCCCGCTTTTATTAACGGCATACGCAGCCTGGGGGTAACCAACCTTGGCTTAGATAAGGCCATTACATTGGCCGACCACGGTGTTACGGTTGATTATATAAAAAGCTTTGCCCAAATAGGTATTAAAAATGTGACGGTTGATAAAGCCATTGAGTTGCGCGACCATGGTGTTACCGCCACTTTTATTGAACGCATACGTAAAAAAACCGGTAACGATTTTAGCCTTGATGAATATATAAAGCTGAAGGAAGTGTTTTAGTACATAATGCACTGCAAAGGCTTGCTGCTGCGGGCTTGTTTTAAATATCGGTGGTTTTATATGTTAAGCATCACAAAACAAAGTGCTATTGATATAACAACAGTTCTTTTGAGTATTGAAAGGGCTGGGTAAGCCATAGCTGACCCGCCGCAGGCGGGCGCGCCTTAAAAAATATAGGCTTTGCGGCTTCGCGGCTTTGCGCGAAACCGATGGCCTGCCTTTGGCACGGCCTAACAAATAATTTAGCGGTAAGGCACAAAGCTGCAAACTATACTATTGTAAATGTTGTAGTGCTTCAAATAAGTGCTTTGGGGGCAGCTGCTTAAAGCAATAGAATTGCATTGGTTGTAAGCAAGCATATTTATTTTAACCCAGGCTGTAAAAGCTGCATTACAGTAAGGCGTACAAGTGTGCGACGCAACAATGCTTAACAGCATTACAGGTGCCTGGTTAAAAATGGGTTTTCTTGTTTTTTATAGTTGCTGCTGTTGCTAAAAAGGCATGGCACAACACTTATAACGCTTGCTGTATTGTATGCACAGGGCTTAACCATTGCACACAAAAGCCCTGGCGTTTACTGTACTGCATAGCGGGTAATTGCACATTTAAAACGTATACATTTCAGCCTCGGCCGGGGCGGGTGTAACTGTTTTGCCGCACATAGCATAAACGTAACCACACAACTTAATACATGCATAGCATGGCTGCATAAAACACAGCCCGGCCACTGCTTTGCCTGTTACTAAAACTATTGTACAATTTATTAAAACACAAACGTAAGGGTATGAAAAAACT
>CAZRDD010000848.1:0-1850 GCA_964598675.1 uncultured Parafilimonas sp. | reverse complement strand
AACACGTTACGGTTCGGCCTTCGCAGAAGTTACTTAAGAGAGAAAAAAGTAAGTATAAGGGCAGCGCAGCAAGCTGAAGGAGGTTTGCAGCCGATGTTGCAGAAGGTAAGTAAAAGATAAAGAGAAGTGCATCAAGGCAAAAAGTAAGTTAAAGGGCAGCGCAGCAAGCAAGAAGGTTTGTAGCCTATGTTGCAGTAGGAAAATAAAAGCTAAAGAGGGGGAGAAGCAAGGCAATAAATAAGCAAACGCATTATAGCATATTATGCCGTATATTGAGGCATGCAACAATACAATATAGTTATACGCTCCGTAGTAATATTTATACTGGCCGGCCTGTGCGAAATTGGCGGCGGCTACCTGGTATGGCAATGGTTAAAGCAGGGCAAGCCATTGTGGTATGGCGCCGCAGGCGCAGCCATACTGGTGTTGTATGGCGTAGTAGCAACCCTGCAAACACAAAGCTTTGCAAAAGTATATGCCACGTATGGTGGTTTTTTTATAGTAATGTCTCTGCTGTGGGCCATGAAGTTTGATAAATACCAGCCCGATAAATACGATATAATAGGCGGCACCATCGCGCTTGCGGGCGTATGTATTATTTATTATGCAAAGCGCAGTTAAAGGCAGGGGCGGGGCTTAATCGGCGCGGTGCTTGCTTTGCAGGTATTTGTTGTAAATAATGGTGCTTAAAGGTTTGTTGTACACCTTGCTTTCAATCCAGCTAATAACATCAAGGTAGGCAAAGCTGCGGGTTTCAAACCGGCTGCGCTCCACGTGTTTAACGTTTTGCAAAAACTTCTCCATTTCGGGCTTCATTTGCCTGGCCGACAGCTTGAAGGAGTTGCGTAAAAACCTGAACATCTCTTCTTCCACCACCGTAAGGTTTTTCATTTTAGCCATGTAGCGGTAAACCGATTTCATCAGCGATGTTTCAATAAGCGTGTAATTGCCCAGCTCGTAATGCGCCATCAGGTGCAGCAGGCGGGCATAACATTGCAGGTCAATCCGCAGGTCGGCATCACCGTTAATAATTTTTTGCAGGTAGTCAATACAGGTGCCGTAATCCTCGCTGCCAAAATACAGCGTGGCTATTTTGTAGTTAAATACCAGTATGCGGTGCGTATCAATGTACAGGGCATACTCGCTAAGCTTTTCGGTAAGTTCGGGTACCAGTACAAGGCCCTCCTTAAACTTGCCCAGCATCAGGTGCCAGTTTAGTTTAGCGCTGTTAATGTATACAAAGGTGTGTATGCGAAAATTATCGTGCAGCGTAGCCGCCGGGGTAAGCGCAAACTCCTCAAACTTCTGTAGTGTTTTTTTAAATTCCTTAAAATTACGCAGGTCAAAATGGGCGTTCAGCAGGTTGTGCATGCCTTTAACGTAGTGGCCTGTTTCAACGCTAATCATTAAAGGGTCGGCATCAAACAGGTCAATCCATTTTTGGCTGTAGCGGTAGTACATAATAAAGTCCTGCCGTATAAAGGCATACCAGCAATAGCTTTGGTACAGGTATAACAACTCGTAAAACTCGGTAATGGTTTCGGTGTTCTGGGGCAGGTTTTCTTTAAAAAACTGCTTCAGGTCCTTACTATCGTTTTCGTTGCGGGCATGGCCTGTTTTAATGTACCAGCGGTACAGCAGCAGGGCCAGGTTGCTAAGCATGGTAACGCGCAGTATGTTACCGCTAATCTGCAGCGATTCTGCCGCCAGTGCCTCCGTTTTCTCCGGGCTGCTGCGGGTAATGTGCAGGGTTTCAATTTTCTTTTCCAGGCTAATTACCTGGGCCAGAAAGTTAAATTTATGGTTGGCCTTGGCAAGCTCCTTGGCGCGCTCTAATATTTTAAGAATTT
>CAZRDD010000847.1:0-1858 GCA_964598675.1 uncultured Parafilimonas sp. | reverse complement strand
ACTAATTTAGTTTTATCAGGTGTATAGCGTACCTGCCAATACATATTATTGCCTGACAGTAATAGCGCATTTTTTCCCGAGGCAACAAATTTATCAAAATTATTGCGGGCTGCCCTGGTCCAGTATTCGCTGTGGCCAATCGTTATTAAAACTTTAGATGTATTTATTTCTGCATAATCATCCATATCCATATCAGCAATGTATTGAACATCGTATCCTTTAAAAATACTTATCCATTTTAAAAATGGGCTAAAGAAATCTTCATTTGTATCTATTGGTAACGGCCGTAGGAATGAAACCGTATCTGCCTTTACAGTTATTGGTTTATAAAGGCTTTTACCACCATTGTAACTGTATGCATTTGTTGTGTTAGATGGGTAAACAATTGTAATAAGTGCATTTTTTTGCTTGTTTTTTACAACAAACGGAATTTTATTTTCAACAAAATAAACACCACTTTTTAAAGAAGGAGGCACCATAAATGCGTACGTTCGCTTTAGGCCAAACCCATTTGTCCACGGGCGACTATTTCGTATACCTTGTTTTATTACAGTAACAGTATTATTTAGTACAAAAACGCCATTTATGTCGTAAACAGTAATGGCTTTGTTATTTAATAAAGTATCGCTGCCTAAAAAAACACTAACACTATCGCCTTGCTTGTACGATACTTTATCAGTATAGCCCCAAATACCAGGCCCTAACTGAAAATTCATTAAACTGTCTACAGTTACAATTGCTGATACGTTGTTGCCAGCATTGCTCTTTGCAAATTTTAACTGTATATCGCTACCAACTTTTGTGCATGACACATACAGTAAAATAAAAAGTAAGGCTATGCAAAAAAAAGGGGTAAAAGTATTACTGGGTGCGGCTTTCACAATAGTAATTCGTTAAACTGATTATTTAAAATAACCAATCAAAATTATTTTATTTCGTACGTGTTTAATGTTATCATTTTAAAAAATACAAAACATGTTAAGTTATTTTATTTTTTATAACAACAATATAAATTAGCCATCAGTTAAGGTGGGCTATATAAAAAAAGGACTGCCTTTACTGGCAGCCCCCTTATAAAAAATCTGTTGTTTAAAACGAATTATTTAACTATTACAACCTGTTTGGTTTCTTTTTTAGCGCCATCGGTAATTACGATGAAGTAGTTACCAGCAGGAACTTTAGAAAGATCGATTGTTTTGTTCATCAGTTTAACTGAAGATGTTTCAGTAACGCTGTAAACAATAACGCCTGTAACGCTTACAACTTTAATAGAAGCTTTGTTGCTGTAACCAGCAAGGCTAAGGTTTACGATGCCTTTGCTTGGGTTAGGATAAACAAGAGTTTCTTTGTTAACAACAACTGCAGAAGATGCGCTTACACCACCAGCAGCTGCAAATTTAACTTTAGGCAATGCTTTTGTAGCAAACATTTTAACCAGCTTACCAGTTTTAGAGCTGATACTATCCTTCCAGGGTGAAGATATAACATCACCGTAAACAACGGCACCCAGTGAAGTGAAGCAACGGCCAATTAACTGGAAGGCGTATTTAGTGCTTGGTGTAATAGGCACTTTTATAGCAGCATTTGTGCTGTAAGGTGCTTTATTAACATCAGCCCTTAAGAAACCATTTTTAAACCTGATAAATGTTTCATTAGCAGGAGTCATTGAACCTATATTGGTAATTGTGTTACCCAAATAGTCTTTACCAGTACCAGTACCAACGTTAGTTAAAGTTGATTTGGTAGTATCAATGTCTCTCCACAATGGGCCTAAGAAAGGTGCCAGGGTGCCTGGTTCGCCATCTTTACCTTTACCATCGTAGTATGTGTTACTATAAGTTGACCCACCCCAAATGCT
>CAZRDD010000846.1:0-1860 GCA_964598675.1 uncultured Parafilimonas sp. | reverse complement strand
CCGTAAATTTGGGTTCGGAAGAGATGATATCTATAAATGATTTTGCTAAAATGGTTATAGATATTTCAGGGAAAAATCTTACACTTAAAAACATTGAAGGCCCAACAGGTGTGCGTGGCAGAAATTCAGATAACGCTCTTATAAAAGAGAAATTAGGCTGGGCTCCATCAGAACCATTGAGAAAAGGTGTTGAAAAAACGTATGCTTGGATAACAGAGCAAATTCAGAAAAACGAATCACTGTAAATGCAACAAAAAATTTTTCAGCAACTGGCAGATATTATACCAGTTGTTACGGCACATGGAGAAGGGCAGAAATATGTATTCTTGAAAAATGAGGAGAGTAATTCTGCTATGACCCAGTTTGCCTATGGTAAATTTTTGCCGGGTGAAATTTGCAAGCAACACTTGCATCCAACCATGGAAGAGTGTTTCTTTTTTATAAAAGGAAAGGGAAAGTACAAAGTAAATGGTGAAGTTTACCCACTTGGGCCTGGTACATTCCTAAGAATACCGCCAGGTATTTTGCATCAGTTGGAAGCAGAAGAATTGCTGGAATTTGTATATTTTGGCATAGCTGTTGACTAGAAATAAGTATTTGTGGTATAAATCGACCATAAACAAAATGGTAAGAAAAAAATAGAATACTAAGCATAAAAATAGTTGTTTGGTATTCTATTTTTTGTAACGGATAATAATAGTGTTTTACTGTAAATTTAAATTAGTACATAGTAAAAAATAACCTAATGGTAAAAGTTGCTTTAATTGGAGCAGGTAAAATGGGTATATCGCATCTTGCTATACTTGGGGCTAATCCCCAGGTAGAGATTGCAGGTGTTTGCGATACATCCAGCCTGGTTACTGATTTTTTAACGAAGTATGCAAAGTACAATTGCTTTTCTGACTACAAGAAAATGATTGACACTGTAAAACCTGATGCTGTTGTGGTTGCCGTACCAACTAAATTTCATTACAGCATTATTAAGGACTTGCTTGAAAGAAATATAAATGTTTTTTCAGAAAAACCATTTTGTTTAAAACCGGCTGAAAGTGAGGAATTAACCAAAACGGCACTCTCTAAAGGCCTTATTAACCAGGTAGGTTATCACAATCATTTTATTGGCACTTTTATAGAGCTGAAACGCCTGCTTAAAGCAAAAGCTATTGGCGAACTTGTACATTTTACCGGAGAAGCTTATGGGCCGGTGGTTACAAAAGAAAAGGGAAGCACATGGCGCAGCAAGCCTGAAGAAGGTGGTGGTTGCCTGTACGATTATGCATCGCATGTACTTAACCTGCTGCAGGAAACCGTAGGCAGGCCCGTAAAAGCTGGTGGTACCATTTTAAAGAGTATTTATTCTAATGGGGTGGAGGATGCTGTTTATTCGTTACTAACGCTTGACAGTGGTGTGTCTGGTGTTATATCCGTTAACTGGAGCGATGAAACCTACCGCAAAATGTCAACATCGCTTACCATACAAGGTAAAGGTGGTAAAATTGTTTGCGATGCTACAGAAATAAAAATCTATTTGAAAGAAGCAAATGCTGCGGAGAAATTAGATAAAGGGTGGACGATTAAATACATTACAGACTTTGCTTTGCCTGTTGACTTTTACCTTAGGGGTGAAGAATACAGTGCACAACTGGATAATTTTGTTGACTGCCTTGTGGCAAAAAAACAATCGCAAACGAATACGTTTGAGCAGGCATCTTATACCGATAAAGTAATAGCAATGATAATTGCTGATTCAAAAAAATAATTAACATATAATGGATAAAGTTTTATTTGGCGACAACCAGTTTTTTGCCGTAAACCACCTTTCTGACGAAAAATCAAGGGCGCAGGCCATTAAGTTTAAAG
>CAZRDD010000845.1:0-1860 GCA_964598675.1 uncultured Parafilimonas sp. | reverse complement strand
CAATATAAGGTGCATTTACATCCTTGCCTTCACCATCAAGTATAATTTTGCAGCCATCGGCATACGTGTATTCAATTCTTCTCCAGGTGCCAACAGCATCGGGGTTTTGCTGCGGCGCATCAATCTCCACCGAAATTGGGCTTGTATCATCCTTGCCCAAAAAATATTGTATAGGGTCAATATAATGCTGGCCCATATCGCCTAAGCCACCGCCATCATAATCCCAATAGCCCCTAAAGGTTTGGTGTACCCGGTGCGGGTTGTAAGGCTTGTACGGCGCGGGGCCAAGCCAGGCATTATAATCCAGCTCGGCAGGCACCGGCATTTCGGGCAGGTTGGTTTTGCCCACCCAGTAAAACTTCCAGTCAAACCCGGTATGCTTGCTTACAGTAACCTTTAAGGGCCAGCCAAGCAAACCACTTTGTACCAATTTTTTAATAGGCTTAACGGTGGTGCCCATGCCATAAAAGTTATCAGCAAAACGAAACCATGTATTCAACCGGAATATGCGCCCGTTTTGCTGCACGGCTTCCAGCAGGCGTTTGCCCTCGCCTATGGTTTTGGTCATGGGCTTTTCGCACCAAATATCTTTGCCTGCACGGGCTGCATCAGCGGCTATTATACCGTGCCAATGCGGCGGTGTGGCTATGTGTACAATATCAACTTCAGGCAACTGTATTACTTCACGGTAATCGGTAAACATTTTAACATCGCCGCCAGCCAGTGCAGCCGCTTCCTTTAAATGGTTACGGTCTACATCGCAAACAGCCGCCACCCTTGTACCGGCATATTTTAAATGGCCTTTACCCATGCCGCCCACACCTATAACCGCTTTGCTAAGCTGGTCGCTTGGTGCAATAAAGCCCCGGCCAAGCACATGCCGCGGCACAATGGTAAATGCTGCCGCAGCAGCCAGTGAATTTTTGATGAATGATCGCCTTGACCGTGAAGATGTAATTGCCATGCAGTTTGTTTTATGATAGTGTGATGACATTGAAGGGAATGAAAATATGAATGATTTATGTAAATAACAATCTTTTTAGAGTAAAAACGGATAATATGTGCCTGTAACAGCAGCGCCCTTTTTAATAACCTGCCAAAACCTGCAACAGCAAAGGCTTTGGCTGCATGGATACAAAAAAGGGCAGCTTATTTATTTTAAGCTGCCCTTATAAAAACGGTGTAAAACATTATTTCTTAAACTCTATCCAGTCCAGCGAGCAGATGTCGTGATTGGGAGGTGTTTCTTTTTTAAATACAAAATACAGGTCGTTCTTTCCACTGGTTGCCAGCAGTGGCGCTGAAACCTCTTTGTAATTATCCCAATTGCCTGTTGTGTTGTATTGAATGGCGCCAATTACCGGGCCTTTTACTGAGCCCGTATGCACCTCAATTACCGCACCAACCTTCTCAGACGAGTACCTTATGCTTACCTGTTTAATACCGGCCAGGTCAATGTTCTTCAGCACAAAATAACTCTTGTTGTGTATGCTGCCCAGTTCCTTGCCATAACGCTCCATATTGCTAAGCCTGTCGGCATCTTCGGCTTCAACCCTTGCAGGCCGCAGCACAACAGCGGTGTTGCCGGTAAGCGGTGCAATGCCATTGCCACCATCAGTATAAGTTGCGCTAAGCACGTAGCTGCCGCCGCTGCTTTTGGCTGTGGCATCGTTAAGCGTTAATACCCCTTTTGCAGCAAGGCTGTCGTGCATTTTTTCGCTGGTGAGGGAGCGTATGTATTGTACAATAGTGGTAACATTTTCGGGGGCCAGTTGCGGGTGGGCGCTCATTTCGTGCTGGCCCCAGTTGCCGGAGCCGCCATTGATTATTTTCTTAACCAGTTTTTCAACAGTACCCGGC
>CAZRDD010000844.1:0-1874 GCA_964598675.1 uncultured Parafilimonas sp. | reverse complement strand
CACCCCGCCACCGGCCCAAACGCCGTAGCCACGATCAAAGAGGCCAACCCCCTTACCAATGTTATTATGTACACTGTTTTTGAGGATGATGAAAAGTTGTACAAATGCCTGTGCGCGGGTGCCAACGGTTACCTGCTTAAAAAAACGCCTACTGCCAAACTGATTGATGCCATACACGAGGTTATGAACGGCGGTGCCCCCATGTCGCCCAACATAGCCCGCAAGGTGCTGGCCACCTTTAAGCAGCGCACCAACGAAAACCAGTACAACCTTTCCCCCCGCGAAATTGATGTGCTGCAACTGCTTATAAAAGGCTACAGCATAAAAATGATTGCCGCTGAGCTAAACATAGCCTTTGATACCGGCCGCACCCACCTTAAAAACATTTATCAAAAACTGCACGTAAACTGTGGTAAAGAAGCCATTGCCAAAGCCCTTAAGGAGAAGCTGTTGTAAGTGTATTTACCTTTTTTGGGGCATGTTAAGCAATGTGCAGGTAGTGCATAAGCCACACACTGCGCAGCCCCTGCATGCCTGGCATGTAGCTGTTGCAGGCTGCTAAGCATCGCCTTTTTTACGGCCAACAAACCTTATTACACTGCCCTGGCCGTTATGGTACAACCCTTCGTGCAGGGTAATAACCTCCGTGGCAAGGTGCAATATTTCAACCCCGTTAAAATCATCTTTTATTTCTTCTTCTGAATACAAATCGCCCAAAGCGGCGGGGCCGCCCACGCCCGGTTGCTGGCTGCGGTATGCAAGGTGCTGTTTGCTAAACGCCTCAAATATTATTATGCCGCCAGGTTTTAAATACTGCATCAGCTTTTTATGGTAGGTTGTTTTTTTATCTGCTGTAAAATGGGCATATATCAACCCAATGGCATCAAACAACTCGTCTTCAAAATCAATGTTTTCAAAATCACCCACCAAATAATCCAGCGTTACATTATTGCTTTGTGCCAACTGCATGGCTTTTGCCCTGCCGGCAATACTAAGGTCGAAGGAGGTTACCCGCCAGCCCTGCAAAGCGGCAAAAACACCGTTGCGCCCTTCGCCTTCGGCAGGTAATAACATGCGGCCCGGCGGGTATTTAGCCAGCCATTCCTTAAAAAATAAATTGGGTGCTGTACCAAAAGCAAACCCCTGCTGGCTGTACCTGTCGTCCCATTTTTGTGTTTCAAGCTCCATCATGGTTTATGGTTTTTGTGTACAGCAAAATTACAGGCAGCGCAAGGCGTATCAGTAGCACAAACGTGCAGTTTTATGGTACTTGCATAAAGTTTTTGCGATATGCCTGTGGCGATTGGCCCGTGTGTACTTTAAAAAAGCGTATAAAGTACGATGCATCGTTATACCCCAACTGGCTGGCTATTTGTGCCACGGGGCTGGCAGTTGCCAAAAGCAGCCGCCGGGCTTCTGCAATAACCTCATCGTTTATAAGCTGCTGGCATGTTTTGCCCAACAGTTTTTTAGTAACAGCATTAAGCTGGTAGGCAGTAAGGTTAAGCATTTGGGCATATTGCTTTACTTGCTTTGTGGTGCTAATATTGGCTTCCATAAGCTTTTGCAGGGCCAGCAGCGTTTGTTGCGCATGGCTGCCGCCCTGTACAGGTGCAACTGTACTAATATGCCTTGCCAACTGTACAAAAAACACCTTTAAAAGCGCCTTTATAACGGTGTTAAAGCCAGCTTGTTTTAACGATGCTTCTTTGTAAATAAGATTGATGGTATTGTAACAATCAGCAAACTGCGGAGCGGTTAAACTATAACAGGTATTGGCTGTAACAGTGGCAAAAAGGCTGCTGAAGCCGCCCGCCTTTTTTTGTAAAAACGGCTTTGATAATTGTATAATATAGCCGGTGCTTTGCGCTGTT
>CAZRDD010000843.1:0-1875 GCA_964598675.1 uncultured Parafilimonas sp. | reverse complement strand
ATACCTGGGTGGTTTAATGCCACTTCTCCGTCAATGACAAAAAATATTTTCCGAACAATATCGCCGGTATATCCATCAAAAAAATTGCGAAAGGTATTGTTGCTTTTATTAAAAAGCCCCTTTGTAAAATAAACGTTGTACTCAAATTTTACACTAAACGCCTGCTTTAAAACTTCCATTTAAATATTAATGTATGCCTGTTTAAGGCTTTAAATAATAATACTGCCAACCCTGTTATGTTACTGCAAATAGTTTTGCCAGCAATAACGAGACTGGCAATAAAATTAATATAATCAAAGCAACCAACGGCATACCAAACGCGGCTGCCCAGCTGGCATTCATTAAAATAAGGGCAATTACACCTGCTTTTACGGCTTTGCCAATTAGTGGGCCTGATGGGTTTTTGATTGCCCTTGCTAATGCCGGAAAAATCATAAATGCAAATAAGCCTGCAAAGGGCAACGCAAGCAGCACATTATGGTAACTTGCTGCAATTGCTACTATTGAACCTATTACCACTAGGTAAAGTACAATTGCTGTATACAAAGCTGATTTGCTGCCACCATGTACTTCCCCGCGGCTTATCATGGTTATGGCCGCAATATAAATAACAGGTACCAACCCAATATACCAATATTGCCCAACTGCAGCTGGTATTATACTTATGCCAAGCAAAAGGTTGAGGCCTCTGCACAGCCCCATATTAACGGGGCCAATGTAGTTATGATGTTTGCCCCATTTATCGTATACCACTGCGCAAATGGCAGTGGCTGCAGCCAGTACACTGGTAAGTGATAGCTGCTGCCCGTCATGAACAAAGGCTGCGGCTAAAATACCTGCACAAATTAGTAATGTGGCAAACAGGGTTGCACCTTTAAGGCTTACAATGCCGCTTGGTATTGGCCTTTCAGGCCTCTCAATGCTGTCAAGCTTTGCATCAAAAACATCGTTAAAAACAACGCCACCGCCGTACAGACCAACCGTTGCTATAATAAGTAAAATAATTAACCTGGCTTCAACCACGCTTTGCGAAAAATATCCTGCAATAGTTATACCTGCCAATATATCAGCAATAGCAGTAATGATGTTTGCGGGGCGGGTTAGCCGCAGATACCCCATTATCGTATGCACGTAATAAGATTATTTTATAATGATGGAGTTTTTGTCAATGCGCGGTTGCTGCCCCCCTCTTAGTATGGTATTACCTTCAAACTTGGCACTTTGGTCTATTTCCACAGCGCCGGTTTGCAGTAATACAGCTTCATCTATTTGCCCGCTTTGTGCAAAAGCTTTTACCGCATTTTTGTAAGTAACAAGGTGAATGGCTTCATCACTAATACCGCGGTCTTTCATCAGCGCCGCAGTTTTAGGTACAGCCAGGGGGTCGCTGATGCCCCAGTCTGCAGCCGAATTAATCATAATCCTTTCCGGCCCGTATTCTTCCACAATGGCCACCATTCGTTCGTTACCCATCTTAGTAAATGGGTAAATGGTAAAGGCTGCCCAAAAGCCACGGTCAAGCACTTCTCTTACCGTTTCTTCATTGTTGTGGTCAATTATAACCATGGATGGAGGTAACCCATGTTCAATAGCAATATCCATGCTGCGCGAAGTGCCTCTTTTTTTATCTCTGTGCGGAGTATGTATTTGCACAGGTAGTTCAGCTTCTTTAGCCAGTTCCAGCTGAAGGCGGTAATATTTTTCTTCGGCGGCTGTTTGGTCGTCAAACCCAATTTCGCCAATGCCTACCACTCCTTCTTTATAAATAAACCTGGGCAATATTTCCATAACCTGTTCTGCCAAAGGTTCGTTATTTGCCTCGCGGGAGTTAAGGCCAATTGTGCAATAGTGTTTAATACCAAATTGCGATGCCCT
>CAZRDD010000842.1:0-1885 GCA_964598675.1 uncultured Parafilimonas sp. | reverse complement strand
CAACGATGAGCTTTGGCTTAACAACGGCAACGGCAGTTTTACCAACTGCATAGCCACCGCCATTAAACACCAAAGCTACAGCAGCATGGGTACCGATGCGGCAGACCTTAACAACGACGGCCTGCCGGATATACTTACCCTTGATATGCAGCCCGAAACCAATGAGCGCAAAAAAATGATGTACTCCTTTTTAAACGAGCAGCGCCACCAGCTTGAAGCAAGCAAGGGCTACGAGCCGGAATACATACACAACATGCTGCAGCTAAACAACGGCAACCGTACCGTTAACAACCGCAGGGAGCCTTATTTTAGCGAGATAGCACAAATGGCAGGCATATCGCAAACAGACTGGAGCTGGAGCGTGCTGGCCGCCGATTTTGATAACGATGGCTGGAAGGATATACACATTACCAACGGCCTGGGCCGCGACCCCACCAATACCGATTTTTTGGAGTACCGCCATAAAACCGTGGTGGAGAGCGGCATACCCGATAATGATGCCACGCAGCGTAAAAATTTTATGGGCCACCTGGCCTCGCTGGGCAGTGTAAACCTGCGCAATTACCTGTATGTAAACAAAGGCGGGCTTGCCTTTCAGGATGTATCGGCCAGTGCAGGCATCAGTCAAAAATCAATTTCCAACGGGGCTATTTATGCCGACCTTGATAATGATGGCGACCTGGATGTTATTACCAGTAACATTAACAGTACCGCCTTTGTAATGCGTAACGATACCTATACCGCTGGTGATACCGCCCGTAAAACCAATTATTTAACCCTTGCTTTGCAGGGCAGCAGCACCAACAAAACCGGCATAGGCACCACCGTGTACGCGTACAGCAACGGCACCACCCAAATGGCAGAGCAGTATCCCGTGCGGGGCTACCTTTCCACCGTTGATAAAAGGCTGCACCTGGGTACCGGCAGCAACAGTATTGACAGCGTTACCATTATTTGGCCCGATAAAAAAATGCAGGTGATTAAACACCCTGCCTTAAACACTGTTTTACAGGTTAACTATGCCGATGCTGGCCTGGTTTATCAACCGGCGGCCCCTGTTGATACCGCGCTTTTCAGCGATACCACCCGGCAGGTGGGCATTGATTTTAAACATGCCGAAACCACTTTTTTCGATTACCAGTTTCAGCCGCTCATCCCCCAAAAATATTCGCAGGAAGGGCCCTTTATAAGCACCGGCGATGTTAATGGCGATGGCCTTCAGGACTTTTTTATTGGCGGTGCCTACCACCAGCCGGGCCGCATTTTTATACAGCAACCGGGCGGTGGTTTTACCGGTAAAGACCTGCTTACCGGCACCAAGAACGAGGAAGACATGCAAAGCGTTTTGTTTGATGCCGATGGCGATAAAGACCTTGACCTGCTGGTGGCCAGCGGCAGCAGCGAGTTTGAGGTGCATTCATCCTTTTACCGGCCACGGTTATATAAAAACGATGGAAAAGGCAATTTTACGCTGGATGATAAAGCTTTCTCCCCCCTGGTGCGCACCCCCGCCAAAAGCCTTGCCGTGGCCGATTTTGATGGCGATGGCTTTATGGATGTGTTTATCGGCGGCAGGGTTACCCTGGGCGAGTACCCGCAGCCGCCCGCCAGTTATATACTGCACAACAACCACGGCCATTTTACCGATGTTACCAGCACCGTTTGCCCCGCCATACAGGATATTGGCCTGGTAAACGCCGCCGCCTGGGTGGATATTGACCACGATAAAAAGCCCGACCTTATTATAGCCACCGACTGGCAGCCCATACGCCTGTTTAAAAACAACGGCAGCAATTTAACCGAGGTTACCGAACAAAGCGGCTTGAAGGCATGGAGCGGCTTTTGGCGCAGCCTTGCCGTGGCCGATATTGATAACGATGGCGAC
>CAZRDD010000841.1:0-1886 GCA_964598675.1 uncultured Parafilimonas sp. | reverse complement strand
GACACGGAGTCTACCCCCCTTATCTGTACCGAAATATCGGCCCCTGGTATCCCGCTGCTGGTGTTAATAACCACCCCTGCGGTACGGCCCTGCAGGGCCTGTAACGGGTTGGCAACGGGCTGCTTTTCAATATCCGCGGCCGACACTTTAACCACCGAGCCGGTGAGGTATTGCCGCGTGGCCGTACCATAGCCTATTACCACTACTTCATCTAACTGGCCATTCTGGTTTTTAAGGGTAACCAATACATAGTTGCGCCCGCCTGTGGGTATTTCTTTTTTCTCGTAACCCACAATATTTACTACCAGTACATCATTTTTGTTGATGGCTGCAATAGTAAATTCGCCGTTTTTATCTGATATGGCCGCTTTGGGCGAGCCCTTTAAAGTGATGCTTGCGTTTTCCAGCGGTGTACCGTCTTCACTGGTTATTTTTCCTGAAATGGATGTGGAGGCTTTGGCATTTTGGGCAAAGCTTGTTGCCGTAATATTAAAGGTTGCCGTTAGTAACAGTACCACCAATGTAGCAGAGCGCGTTTTTTTCCGGTACCATAATTTGAAAGAATGCGACAAAAATATTTTCATACCTTTATTCTTGTAAAGTAAGGTTTAATTGACCCGCTTTGGTTCCCGCCTGTGCAGGGTCAGTTTGCTATTTTATGTCCCCCCGTTAGCGCGGGGGGTTATTAAGTATGTATACATAGTTAAGCTTTATACATGCAATAACTTCACCGTAATGCCACACTGCTGTTGCAGGCACACACAGGTTTTATTATTTACCGTAAAAGCAAAACAGGCAATATTTATGGGCATGGCCTGCTAAAATAATAGATGTAGTCAACGATAAGCAGCGCCATCGTTGGCTGGTAATTGTTGTGTTGCATAAGCATTTTAATAATGCCGGGGCTCAAAATAAGCAGTGAGTTTTGCCGACTTAGGGGTTAAATAAAATAGCTATTAGTATACTAATTCTATAGACTAAAGGTAATATCTATATGCTTTCGCTGGTAAAAATATTTAAAAAAACCTTAAAATTATTGATTTTCAAAGAGTTGTAGTGGTGCATTTTGCCCAATTTTGGAAAAAAATGCCCATGCCGCAGTCATTTGGCGGGTTGGTTACTACCTATTTGTGTTTAGGTTTTGCATGAAAAACGGGGTGCTTTTTTGTACAAAAAATTCATTAAATTGTACTTTACTGTGGATTTTAGGGGGGATTGAAAAAAAGGGGGGATGGGGTGCGAGAGAATTAGGTGGCAGGTAATAGTTTAGTTATTATATTTTTTTAATGACGGTACGTAATTTGGATTGCGGGAGGTGTAATTCACGCATTACGGAGCGGGGTAGCTTTCATCACATAGATTTAGTAGCTAACATAGTTAAACATAGAATGACATTTGAAAAACATAATTATATATTCTATGCCCTTTATCTAACCTTATGTGTTTTTTATGCTTTCTAATGTGAATCTATGCGGTTAAAAACGCCTAAACCAAATAATGGATATTCATTATATTTTTTTATTGTGATGCGCTAAATTTGACAGATAGCAACAACCATTTATGTTATTAAACACTGCGAAGATCAAAATGGAAAATGTATTTTTGATTTATAGGTTCAAGATAAATATACTGAGAAGCGGATATAAATACTAATATAGCAAAACGCCAAGCCTCACGTGATTTTATTTCTTCATTAGATAAAGCGCTATTTTTAACGTTATTAAGCATATAATTTCGATGTTGTCAGTTGGTGGGTTTTGAAATTGGACTGCGATTTCGGAAACACCACTCACTGATTTTTCGCTTCCCCAAATAGAAAGTAACAGAAAATTTGGTAATTTGAAGCATTATTAAAATACAGCATGTTATATAAAGTAGTTGCCACG
>CAZRDD010000840.1:0-1891 GCA_964598675.1 uncultured Parafilimonas sp. | reverse complement strand
GTTCCAGTCAAAGTCGTACAACGATATTGATGGCATGATTAAGAACAAACAAAAACTTATAGCTGCTATCCCATCCATTCAGCCGGTGAGCAATAAAGACCTTACACGCATAGGTTCTGGTTTTGGTTACCGTATTGACCCTATTTACAAAACTACCCGCATGCATGCCGGGCTTGACTTTACATCGCCCATTGGAACCCCCATTTACGCCACGGCCGATGGTGTGGTAAAAGAAGCCGGTTTTAGTACCGGTGGTTTTGGTAACAATGTAGTTATTAACCACGGCTATGGTTACGAAACCCTTTATGGCCACATGTATCGTGTTAAAGCAAGGGCAGGCCAAACTGTAAAACGTGGCGAAGTAATAGGGTATGTAGGCAGCACCGGTAAACGTACCCGCCCCCACTGCCATTACGAGGTACACCGCAGCGGCGTACCGGTAGACCCTGTATATTATTTTTACAACGACCTTACGCCAGAGCAGTTTGACCGTATTCTTAAAATTGCTGCTGCAAAAAATCAAAGCTTCGATTAAAGAAAATATTGGCTGTTTAACTGCATCACCCCTGGCTTAATTTTTTGGTTGCCAAAATATTACCGGCAGGTTGATGGCTGCCGTTTAATGCCAGCCAGCCAGTATGCACCCTTATGTAAAATGGGGGGTATAATGCTGTTGTAATACAACTATTTAACCGGCAATTATATACCTTAGCGCAGTGCGGTGTTATGGAGAGGTTTTCAATGTGCGATTGTTTTGCTGCCTGCTGGCCCGGTACAATGGCTTTAATTACAAGGGACTGGTTGGTTTTTAAGCGCAAAAAAACAGTAAGCTTGCAATACCTGCTGCTGCCTTATTAACCGCATTACAAAAAACGTTTGCAACAGTTATGGGTAAATTAATAAAGCAACAGCTTGCGTTGCTTGTGGTTTGCGTGCTGGCAACCTTGCAGGTATTTTCGCAGGGTAACGACTGGGAGAATCCTGCGCTTGTTTCCCAAAACACTATGCCGCCGCACGCATGGTTCATACCGTATTCCACAGAGCAGGCCGCTATCAATAAAAATATACCCTCGCCATTTACGCAGTCGCTTGATGGTGTATGGAAGTTTAGCCTTGCCAATAATCCATCCAAACGCCCTCTTGATTTTTACCGCGATGATTATGATATAAGCGCCTGGCAAAATATTAAAGTGCCTGTCAATTGGCAAACGGAGGGTTTTGACAAGTTTATATTTACCGATGTAGAGTACCCCATACCCCCTAATCCGCCTTTTGTACCTGCGGATTATAACCCCGTTGGCTCCTATCGCAAAAGCTTTTCCATACCGGCCAATTGGGCGGGTAAAGATGTTTTTATAAGGTTTGGCGCCGTAAATTCCTTCTTCTACCTATGGATTAATGGCCGCTATGTTGGTTTTAGTAAAGACAGTAAAACACCTGCTGAGTTTGATATTACCCAATATTTACGCCCGGGGCAAAACACTGTATCTGCACAGGTGTTTCGTTTTAGCGATGGCACTTACCTGGAAGGGCAGGATATGTGGAAGCTGAGTGGTATAGAAAGAAGCGTTTTGCTGATAGCCCGCCCCAAGGTTTGCATTAGCGACTTTTTTGCAAAAGCCAGCCTTGATGATGGCTATACCAATGGTTTGTTTGAGTTGCAGGTTTCTTTTACCAAACAAGCGGCCAGCAGCTATAACGGCTATACTGAAATACAACTGCTGGATGATGCCCGTGCTATGAAGCCGGTTTACACGGCCACTAAAAGCCTTGCGGATTCAAATATGCTGCACTTTGCGGCAACAATACCGGCCGTGCGGCAGTGGAATGCCGAAACGCCTAACCTGTACACTTTACTGATATTGCATAAAAACAAAGCAGGCAAAATTAT
>CAZRDD010000839.1:0-1896 GCA_964598675.1 uncultured Parafilimonas sp. | reverse complement strand
ACTTCTCTTTTCGATAAAGGGATTGCAGCCTCATACAATTATTTATACAAATTGCCCGATAACAATACTAATTATTCAAGCGCAGACCCTGCTGCAGACGCTGCTGCTTATAAAGTTGCTAATCCAACCAGCTACCTTGTAAATTTAAACCTGGCTAATACTACCGAAAAGAAAATTGAGGCCATTATTACCCAGAAATATATAGCACTTAACTACATCAGTAGCCACGAAGCATGGAACGATTACAGGCGCACACAGTACCCAACAATTAAAACTGGTGGTAACGCTTACGAAACTTTTGCATCAATAGTATCTGAAAGCACAAGGCCTGATAAATTGCCAACGCGTATATTGTATCCAGTAAGTGAGGCAGCTTATAACCCTGCCAATGCAATTTCAGTTACTCCTTTCACATCTCTTATTTTTTGGGCAAAACAATAAAACTTAAAAAAATATGAAACTAAATAATATAAAAAAGTTATTACCCATAGCATTTGCTGTGCTCGGCCTGACAGGATGTTTGAAAGGGGATTCGATAAATATACCGTCAACATCAGACCATTTATTTCAACTTGAGTACATTGATTTGGCCAATAATGGTACTACTATAAACTCCGGGTTAAATTACTTTGGTAAAGGTGCGTTAACGTTTCCTTCGGCTGATGCATCGGATACTGTTAATTTCATAGTAGACCTGGTAGGTACCGGAACTTTGAGTAAAGATGTAACCATTACGGTTGGTCCAGACAAAAATGCTTTGCTTGATAACTTCTCAAGTGATTCTATTTCTTATGAGGCAATGCCAGATTCTACTTACTCTCTTGTAAGTGCAACAGCTACAATTAAAGCAGGAACACGCACTGCAGCCTTTTCGGTAGCAGTTCATCCTAATAAGTTTGACCCTACCAGAAGCTATATGCTTGCACTTACTGTTACAGACCCGCAAGGCGTAGCAGTTAGTCAGAACTACGGACACCTGTATTTGCATGTAATTGGTAACCCAATAGCTGGTGCTTATAACTGGGATTTTACTCGTTATAATAATCAAACAGGTACTGGTACCCCGAGTGGTCTTTCCTTTACAGGCGAATCAACTGTTTTCAAACCTGTTAATCCTACTTCAATAAAAGTAGCAACTGGTTATTATACTCAGCCCAGTTACGTAATATCTTTTAAGAATAGTGCCGGCGCGTTATCGAATTTTTCAGCAAAGTTTGATGCTGGAGAATTAAAATCAAATTTTACTGATAATGGTATTACCATTACCCAAGATCCGGTAATAACAGTGTCTGCTGATAATAAGACTTTTACTGTTCAGTATGTAGCTTTTAATGGCTCTGCATACCGTTATATAATTGACAAATTTTATAAATAGTATTGCTCGTTAAAACAGGTGTACTATAAACATAGTGAGAGGCTGTTCAATTAACTTTGAACAGCCTCTGCTTTTTTTATGAAATAGCTGATGGACATTTTGGGTTTTACCCATGAAGCTTTACAATCTATCTTTTGTATGTGTATTTAATGGTAGCCTTACACTTATTTTTTGGAATCTGCCTTGGTTGGTTTGCGTTAGTATTTATTGGGTTCATAATTCAATTGGCTAATGAAGTTTATAGCATACAAATATTTTCTACTCCCTTTCAATAATTATAAAAGCGGCTAAATGGCCGCTTTTATAATTATTGAAGGACAATCCTTGATATGTCTTCAACATACGATAATGATGTAGTATGGCTTAAATAAAAGTTACTGTTGCAAATATGCATTCAACTTAACAATGTCTTCAATTTTATTAAAGCTGATATTATTGGTGGCTACATAGGTTTTGATGGCATCTTCTTTAGCAGGGAAAATTTTAATAAACTGTTTTTCGTTATTGGCTTTGTAAAGTTT
>CAZRDD010000838.1:0-1899 GCA_964598675.1 uncultured Parafilimonas sp. | reverse complement strand
CAAAAGTAACATCGTTTGCGGCTGCCACCGGTGCAAGGTTTGCCCTGCTGCCACCGGATAACTCCTCTGGCAACTTTGTAAAAGTGGTTCAGCGCCTGCCGGTAAAAATTGAATTTGACAATAAGAACGATTCACTTGTAAGGCAGTTGCGTGCAGGTATGAACGTTGTTGTTGACGTGCATATTAATTAGAGAAAGTAAACGGTGAATCGTCAAACGTATGCAGGTGGCAAATAAAGCAACAGGCAGGATGTAATACGACAGTACAATTTTAAAAAGCTTACGGTTGGCGGTTCACGGTTTTCGTTTCACATTAAAACCTATTTATGGTACAGCAAAACTCATTGGTTGAATATGGCGCACGCAGGGTTATTATAACCATTACTGCTATTATGTGCGCACTGCTTGAAATAGTGGATACCACTATTGTGAATGTGGCATTGCCAAACATGAAAGGGTCGCTTGGGGTTAGCACCACCGAGGTTGCCTGGGTAATTACCGCTTATGCCATTGGTAACGTTATTATTATACCCATGACAAGCTGGCTGGCCCGGCAGTTTGGCCGCCGCAATTACTTTGCAGCGTCTATTATACTGTTTACCATCTGCTCCTTTTTGTGCGGTAACGCCAATGGCATTTGGGAGCTGGTAATTTTCAGGTTTTTACAGGGCGTTGGCGGTGGGGCACTGCTGGTTACCTCGCAAACTATTATTACCGAAAGCTACCCGGTTGAAAAACGCGGTATGGCCCAGGCTATTTACGGTATGGGCGTTATTGTAGGCCCTACACTTGGCCCCCCTTTGGGTGGTTATATTGTTGAACATTACTCCTGGCCGCTAATATTTTATATAAACATACCTATTGGTATAGCGGCTGCACTGCTTACAATCATTTTTGTAAAAAGCCCAAAATATGGCGAAAAAAGTGCAATGAGCGATGTGGACTGGTTAGGCATTGCTTTGCTGGCAATAGCAGTAGGCTCGCTGCAATATGTGCTGGAAAAAGGGCAGGATGATGACTGGTTCAGCAGTAAAACCATACTTACCTTAACAATTGCATCATTCTTTGGTTTCTTCTTCTTTATATGGCGGCAGTTAACCTTCCGTAACCCCATTGTTGAGCTCCGGGTACTTAAAAACGGCAACCTGCGCGTGGGCACTATTCTATCGTTTATCATGGGCTTCGGGTTGTACGGCTCAACATTCATCATACCCCTTTATACGCAAACTACCCTTGGGTGGACTGCACAACAATCGGGCATGCTAATGGTGCCTGCTGCCTTAACCACGGCTTTTATGATGCCCATTATAGGCCAGTTATTGCAAAAAGGGGCAAAGCACCAGTACATGGTGGCTTTAGGTATGCTTATATTTTTTGTATTCACTTTTTGGGGTTATAAGATTATGACACCCGACACCGGCTCAAAAGACTTTTTTTGGATGCTGATTGTGCGTGGTGTTGGCATGGGTTTTCTCTTTATACCTATTACCATGCTCTCATTATCAACCTTAAAAGGGCAGCAAATAGGCCAGGGAGCAGCATTCACCGGCATGATGAGGCAATTGGGCGGCTCGTTTGGTATAGCCCTTATAAGCACCTTTATGGTATCGCAGGTGCAGGTACACCGTACCAGCCTTGTAAGTCACCTGGAAATAAACAACCCGGATGTACATAACAGGGTAATTGGCCTGCAGCGCAGTTTTATAGGTAAAGGTTTTACAGCCGATAATGCCTTGCAAAAAGCGTATACCGTACTCGACTACAGTGTTAGCAAACAGGCAGCGGTATTATCGTATATGGATGTATTCCTTTATTTGGGGATAATGTTCCTGATATGTGTGCCAATTGTACTTATGGTAAAAGGTAAAAAAGAAAGCAAGGTTAGCATGGCAGATGCAAT
>CAZRDD010000837.1:0-1906 GCA_964598675.1 uncultured Parafilimonas sp. | reverse complement strand
TGGCCTGGCCGATAAAGTAGTGTTTAGCTTTAATACCAAAAACTATAAGCTGCCAAAAGGTATTACGCTTGAGTTTGAGGACGATGCAAAAGTACCCGAGGCCGATAAGCTTAAAAACAAAAAAGGCAAGGTTGAAATAACCTATACGGGGTACATTATTAACAAAGGTTTTGACGACAGCGTTTTTAAATAACCACCATGCAAACAGTTAACCAACAAGTTATTTTATCCGTTGCCGATGGCACGGAGGTACACGCATACACAGCGTCACCCGCTGGCGGGGGCTTATACCCTGGCTTATTATTGTTGCAGGAAGCTTTTGGCATAAACCCGCATATAAAGGAAACCGCCAACCGCCTGGCAGCAGAAGGGTACGTGGTTATTGCCCCACAACTGTTTCACCGTACCGCAGCGCCCGGTGCCGAATTTGCTTATAACGACTGGACCTCCATCAACCCGCATTTTACTGCGCTTACCCTGCAGGGCCTTCAGGCCGACCTGCAAGCCGCTTACCAATGGCTGCAGCAGCAACCCAACGTAGCAAAGGCAAGTATTGGCAGTATTGGCTTTTGCCTGGGTGGCAGGGTATCGTTTATTGCCAATTTCACGCTTCCGTTACAGGCAGGTGTATCTTTTTACGGCGGCGGTACCCACAACTTTGCAGGGTATGCTAACCAGGTGCATGCCCCACACCTGTTTATATGGGCCGGGCTGGATAACCATATTCTGCCCGAACACGTTGAAGCCGTTACCACTGCCATGAAGGAAAATAACAAACCCTTTGTTAACATAGTATTTTCCAATGCGGAACACGCTTTTAACAATAATAACAGGCCAAGCTTTAACGCACAGGCATCTGCCGAAGCATGGGCCCTAACGTTATCCTTTTTAAAAAATAAACTGCAATAGCGCAGGAAACATAATTGTGATACAATACAGGCCAGTCAAGTTAAATTTGACTGGCCTGTTAATTTCTGGATATTGCCGAAATGCCGTTGCGGTTGACTTGCGTCATTATTACTGGCATTATAAATGTGTTACTTCGCATAAGTATTTAGATAAAAAGTTTCCCCCTTGCCTGTTACTCACCACATTTTTAATTGTCTGTCTACAGGCAGAAACTTCAAGACTAACACCAAAAGTTAATAAAATGGCTAACAGAAAAACCTATGTTCTGTTTGTGGTTATATGCCTTGCAGCGGTAAACGCTGCAATTGCACAGGATAGTTCTGCTAATAAATGGACTTTGCAGCAATGTATTGAGTATGCAAAGCAGCATAACGTACAAATAAATACTTATCGTTTAAGTCGTCAGTCTGCCGTGCAGGACCTTGAGGCCTCCAAAGCAGCCAAACAACCTAACCTTACAGGCGCGGCCAGCCAAACATTTGGCAATGGCAAAAATTTTAACTCGCTAACAGGTAATCTCCAAAATAAAACAACGGTATCGGGCAGTTATTCGCTAAACTCATCTGTAACACTGTACAATGGCGGTTATATTAATAACGACATTAAACAAAAAAACCTGTTGGTGCAGTCGGGCGCACTTAACATACTGCAAGGCGAGAATGATATAACCCTGCAGGTTACCCAGGCATTTTTAAGCATATTGCTTGTAAAAGAAAATATTGTTTACCTGCAGGATCTTTTAACCACCTCTGCCGCCCAGGTAAAACTACAGCAGCAATTGTACGATGCTGGCAGCATTGCCAAAAAGCAGCTTGTGCAAATGCAGGCCCAGTATGCTACGGATAAATACAACCTTGTAATTGCCCAAAATACGTACCGGCAAAATACCATTACCCTTAAACAATTGTTGCTGCTGCCCGCTGATACTGCTTTTGATGTAGCGGCACCAGCCACACTGGAGGTACAGCGTATGTATCCATTGTTAAATGATGTGGTA
>CAZRDD010000836.1:0-1907 GCA_964598675.1 uncultured Parafilimonas sp. | reverse complement strand
TATAGTTTTTAGTTTGCTGTGGCTGAACATTATACGCCAACAGCCTGGTAATGTTATACAGTACAAGTGTGCGACGCAACCGCAGCTCAATAGCAGCATTGCAGCCTGGTTAATTACCTAAGCACTAACACAAGTACCACGTTAAAAAAAACGTACGGGGTTTTTAGAAACCTTATACGTATAGCGGCATTGCCTGCGCCGGTAAACCCCTGCCGGAGGGGGGAACAACGCGCACCGTTTACATTACAGCTATGTGTTAAAAAACACTTGCCTAACCCTGTTTATACAATACCCGCTACACTACAGGCTTCCAGCCGTTTTCGTACTCGCGCTGCCAGAGTTTTTGGGCGGCTTTATCGTCCAGAATCTGCCCGCCGTTGGTTTCGTCGCAGTAAAGGGTGCGGCCCACGCGCTGGCTAATGTTGCCCAGGTGGCACAGCAGCACGCTTTTATGGCCTTCGGCTATTTCGGCATTCAGCGGAGTATCGTTGCGCACGGCATCTACAAAATTGCGAAAATGGTAGCCATCCAGTGTTTCGCCCGGCCCCAGCGGATTTATGGTATTGGTGGCATTGCCCGCACCGCTTTGGCTAACCAGTTTATTATCAAGTCCAAATATTTTATAATCATCGCCGCCGTTGTTAACCAGTGTGCCTTTATCACCATAAATTATAAAGCCACGGCCGCTGCCCTCGCCAGGGTAGTTGCTGCAACTGCGCCCCTCCCAGCTAATGCTTTTGCCGCCGCTAAACTCGTAGGTTATTACCTGCGTATCGGGGGTTTGCCAATCGTCTTTAAAGGCAAAACGGCCGCCACCGCTGGTAACTTTGGCGGCATAATCAACGCCCAGGGCCCAACGCATACAGTCAATTTCGTGGGTGCCGTTGTTGCAGGCTTCGCCGGTACCCCAGTTCCAAAACCAGTGCCAGTTGTAATGCACCAGGTTATCGCGGTAGGTTTCGCGGGGGGCAGGGCCCTGCCACAAGTCCCAATCCAGGTTGGGTGGTGCGGCAACCAGTTTGCCCGTGCCTATACTTTTGCGGTTATTGGCATACCAGCCCCTGGCAAAATAGGCGTTGCCGATGGCGCCGCTGTGTATTTGCTGCATGGCGGCCACCAGGTTGGGCATGCTGCGGCGCTGGTTGCCCATTTGCACATGGCGGTTGTATTTGCGGGCAGCGGCCACCAGCCATTCGCCCTCTTCGGGGTTGTGGCTGCAGGGCTTTTCCACATACACATGCTTGCCAGCGGCACAGGCCATTATGGCGGCGGGGGTGTGCCAGTGGTCGGGCGTGGCAATGGTAATGGCATCAATATCTTTGTTGTTTAATATCTTTCTAAAATCCTTTACGCCAACGGGCCTTTTGCCGGTAAGTTTCTCCACCAGGGCAACGCCTTTGGCCAGGGCATTGTCTTCCACATCGCATATATAGGCTATGGTTACATTGGGTATTAAGGCTATGGCTTTAATATGCTCCAGCCCGCGGCTGTTGGTGCCCATAACGGCCAGCACCACTTTGCTGTTAGGCGCAAAACTGCGGCCAAACAGCGGAAACTGCATAACGGAGGCACCAGCCACTGCCAGCGATGCGTTTTTAAGAAAGCTTCTGCGGGGTATATTTGTTTGCATAACAATCGGTTTTGGATGGTGTAATACGGGCGGCCCGGTTACGGTGGCACCTGCTGCTTCAAAATTAGCTTTTTAAAACAAATAGCCTTAAAATTAGTAATAATAGTAGTAGTAGTAATAGTTTTAGTATTAGTAGTAGTAATTTAATTTGACAAAGTCTTAAAAGAAATTATTCCCATGTGATATTTGTTTGACTGATAAATAAATAGATGACTTTACAACTTTGAATTGTGATCATAGGTGTTGTACAGTGTGTATGAAAGATTCCTTCAAAAAT
>CAZRDD010000835.1:0-1912 GCA_964598675.1 uncultured Parafilimonas sp. | reverse complement strand
AACATAGCTTATAAGCTGCTCACTGGTGCCCGCAGGCCTGCCTAATTTTTCATCCATTAAATTACAAAGCATTTTTACCAGGTCAATATTTTTCCATTCGTTAAAGCCGCCTACATTGTAAGTTTCGCCGTTTTTGCCTTCATGAAAAACCGTATCAATAGCCCGTGCATGGTCAATAACAAACAGCCAGTCCCTTGTATTATCCCCTTTGCCATACACAGGCAATGGTTTGTTGTTTATAATATTATTAATAAACAAGGGTATCAGTTTTTCGGGAAAATGATTTGGGCCGTAGTTGTTTGAGCAATTGGTAATTACAAAGGGAAGGTGGTAGGTTTCTCCATAAGCACGCACAAAGTGGTCGGATGCCGCTTTACTGGCAGAATATGGCGAGTTGGGCGAGTAGGGGGTGGTTTCAGTAAACAGCCCCTCGGCACCCAAAGTGCCATAAACCTCATCGGTGGATACATGGTAAAAACGGTGAGATGAAAGATCCTCTTTCCAAAAATCTTTAGCTACATTAAGGAGGGTGGCAGTACCGGCAACATTGGTATATATAAAATCCATTGGTGAAAGGATGGACCTGTCCACATGCGATTCTGCTGCCAGGTGTATAACATCAGTAACTGCATATTTTTTAAATACTGCTACCAGGCCATCGGTATCAAGAATGTTTACTTTCTCAAAAAAATAATTGGGGCTCTTTTCTATGTCAACCAAGTTTTCGAGGTTGCCTGCATAAGTTAATGCATCAACATTTATTATGGTATAATCAGGGTATTTTGTTGTGAATAACCTTACAACATGCGATCCTATAAATCCTGCACCGCCAGTGATGATAATATTCTTTTTCATTAAATACGAGGGTGATTTTAATTAATTACAATTGATAAATTGCTCAGAGCGAATATTGTTGACAATGCGTAGTTTTCTATTCTCGTCATCGTAACCGCAAAATAACATATTTTTTATTAGCCACGCCATATCGGTTTTTAATTTTTTGTTTAGATGTAATCCGTGGCAACTGTGTTTATTCAATTTGTTAAGTGGGATATATTGTTGGATCTTTTAATATTATAGATACTCTTTGTATCCCTAAAATCATGAAGTTTCGGTTTTTGGGTACAACTATATTTGTAAAAGCGTTAAGTTTTCAACTGTTGGAGATTAACCAGTTATGCTGGTGAGTATGACAATAATTTTATACCCAGAAAATATTTTAAACAGTTTTTAACTATATTTGCAAAAGCAAATTGTGGTATATAAAACAGCTGACAGGCTTAACGTTTGAAAAAAGCGTGTTCGATAAAGTGTTTGTGATGGTCTGCTATTAAAGAATGTTGGCGTTTTTGTTATTTTTGCAGCTATCTGGTTTTTAACACAATATAAATTGTATGGACTTTTATAATAAATAATTTTTATTTTGGAAAAATCCTGGTTTGAATCGTTTTTATAAAAAGTATTTATATCTGAATCCCCCCCCAAAGTTTTAACGATTGCTGAATTTTGTGAGTAGTAATTTCCTAATGGAAGCGACAGCTAATTTATTATAAAAAAAAACAAAAAAACATGAAAAGAGCCTTAGTCTGCGGAGCCGGAGGTTTTATCGGTGGACATTTAGTAAATCGTTTGAAACAAGAGGGGTATTGGGTTAGAGGGGTTGACTTAAAAGAAAATGAATACGGTAATAACAATGCTGATGAGTTTATTGTAGGTGGCCTGAGCAGAGCAGAGCTTGTTGCAGAAGTTGTAACAAGCGATTTAGACGAAGTCTATCAATTGGCAGCAGATATGGGCGGTGCAGGGTTTGTATTTACCGGCACCAACGATGCAGCTATTATGCATAACAGCGCACTTATAAATCTTAATGTGCTGGAAGAAATTGTTCATAAAGGTATTAAAAAAGTATTTT
>CAZRDD010000834.1:0-1918 GCA_964598675.1 uncultured Parafilimonas sp. | reverse complement strand
TATATGGCATCGTCCCTTGCGTCGCACTCTTGTACAGAGGGAATATAACTCAGCAAAGCCCTGGTAAGTTTGTAGTTTATAGTCTGAAGTTTGTAGTTGCAGCACGATTTAGCACACCGATTCACTTGATTCTTCTGATTTTTCTGATTGAACTGATGCAAGAGGCACAACGTTACAACCCCGTAGGGGTGGCATGTTAGTAGCAGTCGCAAATGACATCCCTCCTAATTACCGCTGCTATCCGTAGGCTGCGCCTACGGATGCTAATAGATAGCCGCCTCCGGCGGCAAGTTCCCCCGCCAGAGGCGGGCTTTTAAAAGAACATCCGTAGCTACAAGCTACGGATAGCGAGTGGAAGAAATTGATTTTTGATATATGAATTGTGATGTGTGATGATTAAAACTACAAGACCTATAAGGTTTTCAGAAACCTTATAGGTCTAAACAACCAGCTACACAAACAAACGCAACCAACAAACAAAGCAAGCTTAAAAGCTGACTTAAAACGGGAGTTTAGGCTACGATGAAACTGCGTAAGCAACAGCAGCCCGAACACAAGCGTGTTGATACCAACGTATCACGCAACGTAATAAAAAGTAAACCAAAACGCAGTTACACAGGGGGAGGCGCAGGCCCGGCGAAAACGCGCGGAGCGTTCGGGTTTCGCCTTGAACTTTTTTGTTACTTTTTTCTTTCAAGAGAAAAAAGTAAGGCAAGAGGCCAGCGCAGCCGGAAGCAGCTAAAAGCCGCAAGAAAGGTGGAAGGTTAAAGGCTTAAGGTGTAAGGAAGAAAAAGGATGAAGCAAGCAAGAAGGCTTGTGGTTTGTAGTTGATAGAAACACGAAGAAGAGAGTTTGTAGTCTGTAGTTTGTGGTTTGTAGTTGATGGAAGCATGAAGAAAAGGTGAAAGGCATAAGGTGGAAGGCGGAAGAAGAAAGGTTTAAGGCAGAAGAAAAGGCAGGCAAAATAATAAATATAAAAACATAACGTATATGAGCATTTACGATGTAAACTACAGCACCCTCGGCAGCCAGCTGCTCCCCCCAGACAAGCGCAGCAGCAGGCTAACAGCCTATGTAAACGCGCTGCTAAGCCCCTTGCAGTGGCTGCGCAACCTGTGCATGGGCACCTACCGCACCGGGGCAGCATACGCCCCGTGGGCCAGCACCACCACATACGCCAAGTACAGCCGCGTAACCTATAAAAATGCCGTGTACGAAAGCCAGTTAAACGGCAATACAGGTGCAGCCCCCGCCACCAGCCCGGCGGTATGGGCGCAGGTACAAAGCAATGTAATTGGCCTGGAGGAGCGCCTGCAGTACAACGGGCAAACCATTGTGCTTACCTATGCTTTAAACAAGTGGTTTGGCACCACCTACCGGCAACCGCCAGCACTTAGCGATGTGTACATATTAAACAACAGCATAAGCCCTGCAGGCTTTGTGGTGGGCGCAACAGAAGGCAGCAGCAGCGTGGTGTACAGGGGTACCAGCAGCGAGGCGGTGATAAACGATTACTCTTTTGACGAGAGCATTAATTTTACCATTTACTTTCCTTCGGCGGCATTTGCACTGTTGGATGATACGGACAATGCGCGCTATGCCGCCATACGCTTTTTTACCGATAAATACCTGCCCGCAGGGCTGGTATATAACATACAGGTGTATTAAACCAGGTGCGAAGTTGTAAGTACGAAGTTGTAAGTACGAAATACGAGGTACGAAGTACGAACATGAAAACAAGACAAAGCACGAAGTAAGTACAAACACAAAAGCAAGTAAGATGTATAAATAAAAAAAAATCTACAAAGCGGCGAACATTCAAACCCTTTTTTGTATAATCAGTTCAATTCGAAAAATCAGCGGTCAGCCTCACCCCAACCCCTCTCCTAAAGGTGAGGGGCTAAGCGAAGACTATGTT
>CAZRDD010000833.1:0-1921 GCA_964598675.1 uncultured Parafilimonas sp. | reverse complement strand
CACACAACACTCAACACACATAATCAATCACAATAACACACCCACCACAAAAACCTGATTTGCAGCAGGCACATAAGGGTAATTTCAGCCCTTAACCCTTATTTACTTTTTTTGTAAGTAAGTAAATATATTACCAGCCCGGTTGCAAGCAAGGCTGCATTGCCTGCCGATACCCCAGCCCAGTTATAGTGCTTCCATAAAAACAACCCAAAGGCTGAACCCGCCGCTGTACCCGCAAAACTGCTGGACATGTAAACCGTGTTAAACCGGTTGCGCGCTTCGGGCATTAAAGTGTATACCCGTGTTTGATTTGATACATGTACGCTTTGCTGTGCAACATCAATCAGCACCACCCCCAATATACTGCCTATTACGTTAAAACGGGTTAAATACAACAAGCCAACGCTGGCTAAGTACAGCAGCAACCCATAACCAACTGTTATACGCAGGTTGCCTTTATCGCCCAGGCGGCCAACCAGTGGCGCAGCCAGCGCACCGGCGGCACCAGCCAGGCCAAAAAGGCCAATTTGACCAGAACTGAAATGAAAAGGCTGGTTGGAGAAGAGCAAAACCATGGTTGTCCAGAAGGAGCCGAACACCGCAAAGCATGTCATGCTGATGGCGGTTGCCTCCCTTAACAACGGCTGTGTTTTTATAAGCGTGAGCAGGGAGCGCATCAACGACAGATATGTACCAGTAAAAGCAGGTTTGGTTACCGGGAACCTTACATAAATAAGCATTATTAAACAGGTACAAAGCCCTGCGGCTATCCAAAACATGGCGCGCCAGCCAAGCCAGCCGCCAATAGCCCCGCTAAGCGTTCTTGATAATAATATACCCACCAGCAGGCCGCTCATTACCGCCCCTATTACCTTGCCGCGCCGGGCAGGGTCGGCCAGGGTGGCGGACAGCGGCAAAATAAGCTGCGGCACAATGGAACCCAGCCCCACCATAAAACAAGCCACCTGCAACAGCCAAAAACTGGGTGCCAGCGCAGCACAAACAAGCGCTAACACTGCCAGCGATAAGGTGGCCAGTATCTGCTTTTTACGGTCTATCATATCGCCCAAAGGCACAAAAAGCAATAAGCCCGTTGCATAGCCCGCCTGGGTAAGGTAGGTTGCACTGCCTGCAATGTTTTGCGGAATATTAAACTCGTGTGCCACCAGTACAATAAGCGGCTGTATGTAATAGATATTAGCAACAATAAGCCCGGTGCAGGCTGCCATTAAGGCTACATCCTTTTTTTGTAAATACATGGGGCAAAATTCGGGAATAGTGGCGAGTGTTGTAGTAGTTGGAGGAAGATTGTTTGGGTGGGTGCAAATACACCTCCCCTAACTAAACACATGATACACCACCCAGCTCATAAAATATGCCAGGCCGGTCATGTACACCAACTGCAGGGCAGGCCATTTAAGGCTGCGGGTTTCGCGTTTTACCACGGCAAGGGTACTCATACACTGCATGGCCAGTACGTAAAACACCATCAGGCTAAGGGCGGTGGGCAGGGTGTAAACAAGCGTGCCATCGGGCCGCGTAGCCGTTTGCATTTTTTGTTTCAGGGTGGTATCGTCGTTTTCTTCGACGCTGTACAGGGTAGCCATGGTACCCACAAACACCTCGCGGGCGGCAAACGAAGTAATAAGGGCAATGCCAATCTTCCAGTCGTAGCCCAAAGGTTTTATTACAGGTTCAATGGATTTACCAAGAATACCGGCGTAGGAGTTTTGCAGTTTTTCGGAGTTGTACTCTTTTTCAGCAGCAACTTTTGCTTCGGGGGTAGTGGCCACCTGCTGTGCTGCCGCGTATTTGGCATCGGCAGCATCCATCCTGCCAGAGGGGCCGTAACTGCTTAAAAACCAAAGCAATAAGCTAATCAGTAAAATAATGCGGCCCGCATCCACCACAAATATGTTAG
>CAZRDD010000832.1:0-1925 GCA_964598675.1 uncultured Parafilimonas sp. | reverse complement strand
CTCCGTAAACTTTTGCGCGTTGGCTATTGTAAAACAGCACTGTATTAACAGCAGGCAGGTTATGGCTTTAATATACTTAACAGGCATATGGTAATTGTTGCCACTAAGGTATTGCTTTAGGTTTTACGCCGGGGTTTGCAGTAAGCCAACTGTTATGTTAATTTTTTAATCCCTACCTGTAATTTGCTTTGCTTAAGGTGTAATTCACCCATTGCGGGGCGGGGTAGCATTCACCACATAGATTCAGTAGTTAACATAGCTAAACATAGAATAACATTTTAAAAACATAGCCATATATACATTCTATGCCCTTTATTAAACCTTTTGTGTTTCTTATGTTTTCTATTGTAGCTATGCGGCAAAAAACGCCTGAACCAAATAACGGGTAGCGTTTAATTTATTTACCTATGGGTGTTAACAAATACCCCGGCATTGTAAAGCTGTTATGTTTAAAAATTGGCAAACGCCCACCCGCACACTTTAACACATAATTTTAGTTACACCGCCCCACCGCATACATTTTGCGTAGTAGCTTTGGTACAACAAAAAATAACCACTATGCCCGCAGCCTTACACCAGCTAACCACATAAAGGCTTTTAAAACAGCCCGCAAACTACATACAAAACACCCAATACATTACCAATAAAACGCCCATATTAATAAACCAAAAACGGTGTTATATGCGTAACCTAATATTAGCTGCCGCCTGCATGGCCTTTTTAATAATAACAGCAACATCGTGCAAAAAAGAGGCAGCTCAAAAACAGGGGCCGGTGCCTGCCACCCCACAGCAGCTTGAGGCATTAAACAGCAAACTTACAGGCACATGGGGCTATGTTTGGGGGCAGATAGCCTTTTACAACACAGGCGGCATACCATCTAACGACAGTTACCCCTTTAAAGGCTCAGTACGGTTTAATGGCAGCAGCACTGCCACCACCATAGCGCTGGATGGCACCACCACCACAAGGCCCTACGCCCTAAGCGGTTTAGACAGCAGTTTTTATGTAAACGTTAAAGATACCATTGCCGATAACCTTACCCGCAACTGTAAAGTAGTGCTGTTTACAGCAGACTCACTGGTGCTTAAAAACACCCTTACCGGTACCGATACCGCCACCAAGCTTATATACACCCAAATTTTTACCAAAGCACCACAGGCGGAGGTTGATGGCAGTATCTTTCGCGTAACGGTATCGCCTTTTATAAACGGCCAGTTTACCTACCCTTTTAATGTAAATACAGCTGTTTACATAACCCATACCGGCGGCCAGCCCCAGCTTATTGAAAGCAGGCAAAACCTTACCCAAACATACAGCTATAGTTATAAACCCGCCGTGGGCGATACGGTACACATTTTACTATCCGGCCCTCCCTACGCAGCCCCCGTGGTACAATGTATTGCGTATTACAAGGGCGTACCTTATGGTATGGACTGGCTTACAACAGGCGCATCATCGCCCCTGCAAAAAACATGGGTTATAAATAACTAAACCTTTATTTAAAAGATAAATGACTATCCGTTATTTGGTTCAGGCGTTTTTAACCACATAGGAGCCACATTAGAAAACATAAGTTTGATAAAGGGCATAGAATATATATATAACTATATTTTTCAAATATCATTCTATGTTTAACTATGTTGGCTACTGCATCTACGCGGTGAAAGCTACCCCGCCCCGTAATGCGCGAATTACACCTTCCGCAAACCAAATTACGGATCGTCATTAAAAGATGTAACTACGGCAGCCACAGCTATCCCCCTTTTGGGCCTGCCCTGCCGCCATATATTTACCCGCTATTGTATGTTGCATTGGGGTGCGCCCGCGTATATTTGCACCCATAATAAAAAACCATGCAACCGGATACCGTTATTTTTGATATGGATGGGCTGCTTGTAGACAGCGAGCCTTTATGGAACCTT